>CAYJWP010000003.1:54247-71974 GCA_964373915.1 uncultured Candidatus Saccharibacteria bacterium
CCGATCTACCGACCTTGCCAAAACGCCGAAAGGCCTGCCATTGTATTTTACGAAGGCAAAAACAGCCGCTACGCTGCCCGTTGCTGTCGCAAATAAAATCCAGATAATAAATTTTAAAACAAAAAATGAAAAAAATATTAACAAAAAAGCCGCCGCAACGTAAAGAAACTGCTTAATTGTCAACGGGCCGACAATTTTATTTTCTACATCTATAAATTGGGGAACTTGGTACTGCATTTATACAAACCATTTTGATTTGGGGACAAAGACCTTTTGTTCTTTCACTGCATCTTGGATATTGGCTTGGTTTAAGGGTGAAAAGAAATTGCTGTAATGGACAACTCTCATCAGGCCCTCTATCTCCGCCTTGACTTGCGGCCCCCCCACTTCTTTTTCCTGTAAGGGCACTTTATAAATTAGAGAGGGGCGGTTCTCGCTAATCTCTGTTTTCACCGCTTCTTCTTCATGGATTACAAAAGGCCTGTCAGATGGCGGGAGAAATACTTGTTTTTTAACCGCCAGAGGAAGATTTTCAGGAGGCGGCGGCTCCATTTTTGGTGAGGGCGAGGCAAAATCAGTTATCATGTCAATATCAATCCCCATTGCTTTCAAATCTCTTTCTATAGGCCTTAAAGCTTTCTCTTTAATTTCAGCCGCTAATTTTTTAGCACTATCAGCTCCTATGCCCAATTGTTTATTTATCTCATCGCTCAATTGGCGAGGATCTAAGGTTTGCACCGCTATTCTTAAAATTATTTTAGACAGCCACTTCACTTTCTCCCCCTCTATTTTTGCCTTCCGGCATATTTTTTCAATAATGTCGGCTATCTCCTCCGAACTCAACCAATCCCTGATTTTTTCAGAGAGAGAGGCAAAAGCGATTGATTGTGATGAGTTTACTGCCATGCTGGAGTATTAACTATTTTTTCAACTTTTCTCAAATCGGCGAGCAGGCGGATGTTTTTGGGGTCGGTCGGCGGAATCGCGACCAATCTTCTTATTTCTTTGCCGAGCGTCTCTTCAATAATCTTTTTAATTTCAGGGGCGGCGTTTTTACCCAAGGATTTTAACTGATTGCCTTTCAAGGCCGCTATTACCTCTATCTTTTTAAGGGATTCTTTAGAAATATTCATGACATCTTTTGGTGATATTCTACTAACCACCTCCTCCACTTTTTTGCCGAACTCTTCCGCCAGATGAGGCACGGCATTAAGGATTTCCCTGTCTTTGCCGGTCTGTTTAGCCGCTTCTATGTATTTTTCTTTTGACCCTACCGTATCAAGATATTCTCCTAACAAACCTCTTTTAGCAAGTTCGCTTGTTTTGGCCGCTCTATTAATCATGGTTGTTTCCGGAGCCGCTTTTAGGCCGTCATCGCTAAGATTTTGCAGACGGCTTTCAACTCTCTCCCCCACCTTCTTCCCAGCCTCCTTTTTTTCTTGGGCGATAATATTACTCAATCCGGAGCCTAATCTTCTTAAGCCGGGCGTTTTCGCCATCCTGTCTGCCAATTTTTGGGCCGTTTCGCTTCCAACTACTCGTTGGCCAGCAAATCTTCCCGGAGCTAAGGCGGTACCTTTAGCCTTACCTGTCCCCCAGCCAATTATTCCGTCCGCCGCTCCTAAAATAAACTTACTGCCAAAGCCACTGGCGGATTTGGCCGCTATCAATCCTCCCAGCATAACCCCCAGAATAACTATCATTTGGGCAAAAACTGCAAAAGTGTCCTTAATAACCAGCAAGAATTTGTCCCAAGAATCAGCCGTTTCTGCCTGAAGGGCGGTAGTTATATGTTGAAAGGCGTTAGGCATTTCTTGGCGATTGGTAACCATCAACACCGACAAATAAAGGAAGAACAAGGCGGTCGGCAGGAAAATCAGCCAGCTTAAGAAACTATCCCACCATTTAGAGCCATAGCCTTTGAAATGTGGAAAGATAGAAAACACCCAAGCGATCGGCATCAGAATAATTAAAATTGCCATGTATATATAACGCACCAATACCATACCGGCTATAGCCATCATCACTGCGGCGCCAAAGATGGTAAATAAAGCGACAAAAAAGACACTAGCTATCAAGCCCATTGAGGCTACCGAAAGGTCAGCCGCCCCCTTTATTTGGGGTAGTTGGGTGATGTCTTTAACTTCGTGTAGTTTTTGCACCTGAAAAGCGCCAGCTAAATTTTCCGCAAACTGGCTGAAATCCCCCGTTCCTCCGGGAGTGGCTTTGGTGATAAAGAAATTACTGATTATACCGGTGGCATCTATCAGCACACCCACAATAGATAAGCTGAAATTAACCAGCACTGCCATAATAATCAAACTAGTTAATAGCCTTCTCATGCCGTAACTTTCCAATCGCAGCATGGTGGCGAAAGCAATAGCGATAATTCCCAAAACAAAGCCTAGGTTGGCAAAATCTCTGGTTATCAGCCACCCCGTGGTGACTATAGGGTCGGAAATAATATTGGTGTTCAACTTCAGTCCTAGTTGAATCAGCGTCCCGCCTAAGAAGAAAATAATGCTGGCTATAAAACCAATAAAGTAACTAATCCAATAAACGGCCAGCGATAACCCTTTAACCGTCCAAGCCATCAGTTGGCTGGTAATAAATCCTTCAGAAGTTAACTTTTGCAGAGAAGATAATGTTCCGGACAATATACCCGGTTCGCTGGGCGTGCCGATTGTCTGGGGGCCTACGCTTATTGACCCGCCAGAACTGGTGCCGGCGCCTCCTATCGGCTTGGGGGTATCAAAAATAAACTCCCCCGTTTCGGGCGTTGTTAGTTGGGCGGAAACACTGCCTGTCAGCCAGTAGAGCAACAAAAGAGCCGCTATAATAATTAAAATTATTTTTACAATCCTTGGCATGATGTTAATTGCTGTTGGACTCGGGGCAGTTGGCCGTTAACTTTTTGTAGAACTTCATTCTTTCTTATTTCGGTAAATGCTTGAAAATCTCGGGCCGCTTGCGAGTCAAGCAGGAAGGCGATGCTGTTGAAGTAAAAGGAGATGGTAGAGATGTCTCTTGCGGGCGGGTTTTGTATCTGAATTTTGGTATTAGTCAGCGGGCCGGTAATGCTGCGGCTGACATTAAGATCACTATCAAGATTATTAAGCTCAGCCTGTTCTTCTACCAAGATAATTTCTGTGGCGGTCGCTTGGGGAAGCCCTTTGTTTAGCTGGCAGTTCCTTAAATCTAGCAGTCGGCTAACAAGAATATTCTGGCTATTAACGGCGCTTACTAAACCGGTCTCGCCCCCTTGCTGGGGCAAGAGAGTGGCGTCAATTTCTGTCAGGTAAGAACGTTGAGTTTCCGCAAAGCCGACACTACCCGATCTTACTAATGCCAGACATTCAGTCAGAGAACTGCCTCTCAAACCGGAGCAAGCCCCCCCTCCTGAAAAGCTGCCATTTGGTGGTTGGTTGGGCGTGGTTAAACTAATTAATCCTTCCGCTCCCGATCGGATGAGGCGGTTGATAAGAGCGTCAGCTATCGCTCCCACGTAAACCGCCAGATCATTGGCATTTATCAGATAATCAATATCGGAGCCGATAGCTTTAGCCGCCAGAGCGCCGATTTGTGACCCGGGAGTGGTAATGGAGCAGAATCTGCCGGTGGAGTCGCATCTTCTGGTGCCTAAGAATCCTCCGCCGGAGAGAGCTTCAAAGACGCTGGCCTCGGTTTCGTTCGCTATCCGGCGGTCTCTCTCCTGCATAGCCATTAAAACCGACCCGTAATAATTATTTCTTGGTTGCCAAAGCTCGGCGTAAGAAAGCCATCCGCCATTGCGAAAATCGTCATAGAAGTTTTGAATATTGCCTACGATATCATCCAGCGTGCAGGCTATAAAATCGTTAAAGCGAGGCGGCTTCAGTAAAGTTAACTGGACATTAAGGCTGAAGGGATTACAGAGAAACCCCAATCCCAGCTCGTAAGCGACATCCCCCACGGCGATGTTGGCGGCATCGCTGATAAAACTCTTCCAATCCGTTACAAATTTTGGCTGGCCTTCGCCCTCTATCCACCCAATAATCTGGTCCACCACTATATTCAGCATTCTTCTTTTTAGGGCTTCTGTGGCGATTACAAATGCCCTTTTGGCTATTTCTTGAGCTGTTAGAGCCGATGTTTGAACAGAGGTATTAGTGGCGGCGGCGATGAGAATGGGGTTGGTTTCAATTACGGGTAATTGGGCTTTGGCGGTATTTTGGAAGAAAACGCCAAAGACAACCAATCCCATCGCCGTTAACAATATTGAATTTAGAATCTTTATTCTCATCAGATTTTAAGGCTGTTAGCTTTAATAAAATCCGTAATCTCCCTCTTTAAATTTTCAAATTGAGTGTCCAGCTTGGGACGATAATTCAGGGCGGCTAATGCCTCCAAGGGGCTGTCCTGCACATTTCTTATTTTCTGAAACAGCACCTCCTGCTGGCTCATCAGCAGCAGCTGTTTTTTATGGATGGCAGTTATTTTTTCCGGTGTTTCCAAACCATAAAAATCTTTAATAGATTTCTGGTAAGCTACTATCAAAATGTCTAGGTCCTGATTAGTGAAATCTCCCCACTTAATCTCTTTAATAATAAAATTTTTATTAAGAATTTTCTGGAAATTATCAAAATACAATTCAAAGTCTTTAGCGCTGTTGCCGGCCGATATTTTCACCGGGTTGATTTCAATATTGTCTAAACCAAGGTCTACCTGGCTTATATTAGCCAACTCCTCATTGATTACTTGCTCGGCTATCTTTTGAGGATTAAGGGTTTTGATGACTTTTTGGTTATCAAAATCCTCCGGCCCTTTAGGGTTTAATTCAATAATGCTGCCGGTTATTTTTTTGCTTATTTTTTCTATTGTCTCAAACGACTTAGAATCAGATTGTTTTTCAATATCAGGCACGGATTCAGGAGCTTTTGCTTCAGGAATGAGGGCGGGCGTTATCCGGTTATTCTCTGTTTTATTTTTTTCGGCTTGATAATTTCCAAATACTACTAAAAATAAGAAAACAAAAAAGACAATACCTAAAAACAGGCCGATCTTTTTTCCTGATCGCATACAGAATAATTATAACTCAGACAGGCAGGAAACCAACCTGTTGATAGTTTTTAAATCAAGATCTTGAGGTCTGTCCTTTTCGCTAATATTTAAAGCCATTAATTCCGAAGCCAATTCTACTTTATCTTTATTCAAACCGTCGACTAAATTATTTAAAATCGTCTTCCTCGGCTGTTTAAAAAGTATTTTAATAAATTTAAAATAATTTTTATCCTGAGCCGAGCCGAGGAATTTCCTCGGCGTTAATTTAATGATTGCTGATTTCACTTTTGGCGGCGGGCTAAAATATGTCGGCGGCAATATTTTAATAATCTCCGGTTCCGCCCATACTTGGACGCTGGCGGCCAGCAAGTTCATCTCTCCTTTTCTGGCCGCAACTCTCTCTGCCACCTCTTTTTGAATGGTAAAAACAATTAAATTAGGCTTATTTTTTAATTCACTAATAACTCTCAATAAGTAGCCGGTAAGGTAGTAAGGGATATTGCCAACCAATTTATAATTTTTGATTTTTAATTGGGGAAGGACTTTTAAAATGTCCCCCTCAATTATTTTGATATTTAAATTCTCATCTTTAATTTTTTTTCTTAATTCTTTCGCCAATCTTTTGTCTTTTTCAATCGCTATTAATTTAATTTGATGTTTAATCAGCTCTTTCGTCAGCTCGCCATGCCCCGGTCCAACTTCCACTACCGCCTCCCCTTCCTTTAAATCTAAAGCGGAGACGATTTCTTCAATCGCCTCTTGGTTTATTAAAAAATGTTGTCCCAGACGTTTCACAAACTTTTAATTTCTAATTTTGAATTTTGATTAAATTTTTAAGCGGACAAATTTCATAATTCGTCTAGCCGTACTCTATCCACATCTCATCTTCATCCGGCAATCGTTCTATTTTAGAGCTCAAGCTTTGAAAGTTTATCATTTCCGGAGGGATTTCATGCAAAAATCTGGAAGGGATGCGGTTCAAAGATAAAAATAATCTTTTTCTCGCTCTGGTCATAGCCACATACATCAGCCGCCGTTCTTCCTCCAAAGATTCTTGAGAAAAATAAGATTTCTGGTGGGGCAGAACGCCTTCGCAGCAGCCGCTGACAAAAACATTATCAAACTCCAATCCCTTGGCGAGGTGTATCGTCATTAAATTTACCCCCGCCCCTCCATTTTCCGTATCCAAGCCTTGGACTAGACTGGCCTTTTCCAAAAAAACTTCTAAGTTATTAACGGACTTAGCTGTTTTTATAAGTTCCTGGATGTTTTCTGCCCGCTCCTCGGCATTTTTAAAGTTATTTTCCAGATAATCCAGATAGCCGGTGTTATTAATAACATAGTTTATAAGCTGGACCACTGTCAGTTCCCTAGCCAATCGAGGCAGATTTTCTACAAGATAAGCGCTTTTTTTCTTAGAGAAATTTTTTTCTAATCTTTCACGGCTAATCTCATCTTGGGGGTTGGAAGATAGCCTTAATCCGGCCATTATGTCCTTGATTTCTTTTCTTTCATAAAATCTTACCCCGCCAAATATTTTGTAGGGAAGGTTATTGGCTAACAGGGCTTGCTCCACAGCTCTTGATTGAGCGTTGGTGCGATAAAGAACTGCTATTTCCTCAATATTATTACCTCCAGCTAAAAGCCTATGGATTTCTTCGGCCACCCAGTCGGCTTCGTCTTCTTCGGTTTCGGCGGCGGCTACTTTGATTGATTCGCCGGCTTCTCTCATCGTCCATAGATTTTTTTGCTTCTGGACAGCGTTATTTTTAATCACCTGATTGGCGGATTGCACGATGTTTCCGGAAGAGCGGTAATTTTCTTCCAACAGAACCACCTTGGTCTCCGGCCAATCTTTCTCAAAGTTTAAAAAATTTCTGAAATCGGCATGTCGCCAGCCATAAATGGACTGGGCATCATCACCAACTACGCTTAAGTTGCGGTGTTTTTGGCATAATAATTTTACCAACTGATATTGGGCGGTGTTGGTATCCTGAAACTCATCCACCAAGACATATTGGAAGCGGTTTTGGTACTTGGCTAATATCTTAGGATTATCCAAAAATATTTTCACCGGTTTTTCTATCAAATCGTCAAAATCAAAAGCGTTGTTTTTTACCAATAAGCGCTCGTATTCTTTAAAAATTTCCTGCAAAACATCATCATTAACAGCTTCTTTTTTTAGCTCGCTCTTTATTTTAGAAATTTGATAACGAATCCCAGCCGGCTTATATTTCTCTTTATCCAAATTTAAGCTTTTGATTATTTTTTTAATTAAAGACAGCGAGTCTTCATCGTCAAAAATAGTGAAATGAGCCGTCCTTTTTAAAGAAGGGGCTTCGCTACGCAACAACTTAGCGCCAAAAGAATGAAAAGTGCTTACCTGTAAATTCAGGACTTTCCCAACACGCTTTTTCATTTCATTCGCTGCTTTATTAGTGAAAGTGATGGCCAGAATATTTTCCGGCGGCACCTTTTTTTCTAAAAGATTAATGATTTTGGCGGTCAAAACCTTTGTTTTTCCCGAACCCGCCCCAGCTACAATCAATAATGGCCCATCTTTGAAATTAACGGCTTCCAATTGCTTATCATTAAGGTTTTTTGGTATCATTTGATAATCGTTACGCTTAGGAAAATTTGTAGAAGATTGGCCTTTTTAAAGAGAAAAACCGCTTTGCCGGTTGTTTTTATCACCTCGGCTTCACTTCTTAATTTGCTTATTTTATCGGGCTTTTACTATCCGTTCAATAGCCAAACCGCTTTGGGCGGCCCTGAAAAAATCATCTCCGGCGGAAATGCCTTTTTGGAATCCAGTCCGCCGTTAAATTTTGATATCGCCCAAGGCCCCGATGAATTTGGCGGTTTTGCCGTGATTGACAGCTCATTTTTGTTAAGTCCGGGCAGTCCCTTGAGCAATATTCTTCCCACTAGAGACGGCTTGATGATTTACAAGGTTCAGTCAGGCGACACTCTTTCTTCTGTCGCCTCTAATTTCGGTATTTCTCTAAATACTCTTTTCTGGGCCAATCCTAATTTAAAAGCGCGCAGCGTCTTAAAGGTGGGGCAAGAGGTTGTCGTCCTGCCGGTTTCCGGCGTTTTGCATCAGGTTAAAGAAAACGACACCATCGCTTCTTTATCTAACCAATATTCTGTCAGCCCCGACCAGATAACACAATTCAATCCTAGAATATCTTTAGGTAACACCATAATTATTCCCGGAGCTAAACCTAACTCAAAATCCGTTAGCTCCGCTCCCTCCAATCTTCCCCGCTTGGCCGGTTATTTTGCCATTCCTACAACCGGCTGGAACTGGGGCCGGCTTCATCACAACAATGCGGTTGATATTGCCAATGCTTGTGGCACAGCTATTTATGCGGCGGCTGAGGGGTTGGTGGTAGAATCTAAAACCGGTTGGAATCAGGGCTATGGCAACGTTGTCGTTGTGGAACATCCTAATAATATTTCCACTCGTTACGCCCACTTGCAGAAAAGCGCTGTTGAGGTTGGGCAATATATTGTCCAAGGCGATTCGGTAGGTTACATGGGCAACACCGGTAACACTCATGGCCCGACTGGTTGCCATCTTCACTTTGAGGTTGCCGGCGCCGTCAATCCGTTTGCGAAATAAAAAACCCCCGCCTTAGGCGGGGGGTTCTCGGCCCAACTAGTTGTTGGACCAGCGTCGCTGATTGCCTTGCGTGCGGCCAAGGCCACCTGACATGCCATCCGGATTGATACGGAATTTCTTCTGCATCTGTTCCTTGGAAAACTGGAGCGAATTCTGCTCGTTGGCCCGGTTTCTGGCCCACGGTCCTGCGTTGGCCAGAGCGTCCAGAGCGCTTTCTTCGCTCATGCAGAAGGCGAAAGTGCCCTTTTCGTTTTCTTGGCTTGCTGCCCCAAGGCGAGCCTCGGCCAAGTGCCCTCTCCTGTTGGGTTTGACCCACTCGCCGAGGAGCCAAGACGGCCCCTCCCAACCGGTCTTTTTGTAGACTCTTTCTGCCCAGACCGCATTCCCGTGGAAGGGATGCACGACTATTTTCCCGACTTTGTCGTTGTCCTCGTACTCCCGGAGGAGTACGTAGGAACCAACGGTAATCGGTTTCCCAGTTTTTCGATCCTTGACGAAGGCGGCTTCGAGGCCGTCTTTCAAGGACACCTGGGAAAGGTCGTGGTGGAGTTTGTAGGCCACCATGGTTTGGAACACCGGCTCGGTGTCTGCGCAAATCGCGCAACGCCGCTTCCCACCGTCGTGGTGGACCCCGCTATCGGGGTGGACAAGCTGGTTGAGAATATCCGCGTCAAGCGGCTTCACCAACTTTCTCAACTCCAGCTTTTCCTTGTTTGTGCCGACCTCCTCCAAGGCGTCGATCAGATTCTTTTTCTGATCGAGAACGAGGTGGGCCAACAGCTCCTCTGGAAGCAGGTTAGCTTGCCTTGCCATCTTGCTGTTGACCGCTGGCATCAGGTGGTTGAGAACCTCTTCCGCACTCATCGTGCCATCCACGCAGTGGATGTACACGAAGTCCGGAGGTTCCAAGATTTCTCCTGGTCCTCCGGCGAGCTTGTTGCTTATCCTTCTGATGTCCCGCAGGGGCAGGAAACCTGCTCTGGTCGTGCCAATCCAGGCATCTCCCTTTTGGAAAACTCGACTGTTGTCCAGGGGCTGATGATACAGCTCCCACGCCTCTGCCGTCAGCGGTTTGACCCGCTCTACGGCTTCTTGAGCTTGAGGAAGATCAACAACCTCTGCGGTCTTCTTGGACTTGGCCATTATCGGCCTCCTTCTCCGCCTAAAGCGGATTTTCAAAGAAACTTCGCAAACTTGAGCGATTAAATAAGCACAACGCTTATCAAGCTCAATCGCTGGCATTATAGCAGATTGAAAATAAATGTCAAGCACTATCATAAGGCAACCATCTCAGCTTTAAATTTGACATTTTATTAACTTTAATATATAATCATCGCTAGAACTTTAACCCATTTTTTCGCGGTTTCCATCTGTTCTTGAAAGGAAAGAACAATGTCTGCAACAACGGTTGTTTCCAGTAACGGCTCTTACAGCTATGGCGTGGTTAACGCCCATCGATCTGTTGTTGAATTAGCCGAGAAGTTGGCTAATCGTGTCATGGCCCAAATTGGCTCCAAATCGGGTCTTGATTTGACTGCTGAAGACTTTGAATCCCTGGAAGAAGTTGTTCACGAGCATGTTTCCGAGCCAGGCAATCTCAACGCCTCTGACCGTGAGAACATCCTCAAAGGTACGGTCTTTCGTTCCCAAGATTTCTACAAAGGGATTTTGTACGATGAAGACTGGGCTCGCGATTGGGCATCGCTAAATATTGGCAAGCGGCCCTGGGAAATCGTTTCCTATCTCTGTGAGCTGTTCTTGCGGGCGGAGGTTCTGCTCGCAATAGTTCGCTGCGGCAAGTACCAGCCGCAAGATGCCCGTGGCCAATTAGTTGATAAAAAACTCTACGCCGAGCGTTTGGAGATCATGATTGCCTATCGGTCGGGACCGAGAAAGCAGGGTGTCTCAACTCGTTAACGAGCTTACCGACCGGTCGCCTCAGGCGACCGGTTTTTTAACAGGATTTTCCCAGGTGGCAAAGTCGCATTGGGGAAAGCGGGAGCATCCCCAGAACATTCTTTTGCCTTTACGGGTAAAGCGCTGAACTATTCCCCCCTCGCCGCATTTTTCGCATTTTAAGCCGGTGGACTTAAGAGCGGAAATTATTTTTTTTGTATTTTTACACTCGGGAAAGCCGGAACAGGCCATAAACTTGCCAAAACGTCCAGAGCGGATGACCATCGGCTTGCCGCATTTCTCACAAACCTCGTCTGTTTTTTCTGGCTCTGGTTTGGCAACTTTCTCCACTTCTTTGTATTTAGTTTCCAGATTTTTAATAAACGGCTCGTAAAATTCTTTAATTGGCTCTTGCCATTTCTTTTTACCGGCGGATATTTTATCCAAATCATCCTCCATTTGAGCGGTGAAATTTATGTCAACAATGTCGGGGAAATGTTTAGTGAGGATTTTATTAACCGATTCGCCAATAGGCGTGGGATGCAATCTCCCCTCGGTTTTTTCCACATAATTTCTCTCCTGAATGACCGAGAGGGTGGGAGCGTAAGTTGATGGCCTGCCGATACCATGTTCTTCAAGAGCCTTAATGAGAGTCGCCTCGCTATACCGGGGCGGAGGTTCGGTAAAGTGCTGGTTGGATTTTATCTCCTCAAGCTTTAATTTCTCGCCCTCCCTGATGTCGGGCAATGTTTTTTCCTCAAACTTTTGGCGCCAAATTTTAAGATATCCGTCAAATTTTAAAATATTGCCACTGGCCCGCAGTAAATACTTGCCGGCCTTTATTTCAATAGTGGTGCTGTCAAAAATAGCTTGGGGCATTTGAGAAGCGATAAATCTTTGCCAAATCAAGCGATAGAGCTTTTTCTCTCCTTCTTCGGCAAGAGTAATAGATTCCGGAGTGTTCAAAATATCCGTGGGGCGGATAGCTTCGTGGGCTTCTTGAGCTCCTTTGGACGAAGTTTTAAAAGCTCGAGGCGCCTGGCTGGCGTAGCGGGCTCCTAAATTTTCTTCCAGCCATTTTTTAGCGGCTGAGGTGGATTGCCGGGATAAATTAACCGAGTCGGTTCTCATATAGGTAATATGTCCATTTTCATAAAGCCGCTGGGCGAGAAACATTGTTTTTTTCGCTGAAAAATGCAGATGCTTAGCCGCTGTTTGCTGGAGAGTGCTGGTGGTAAATGGCGGCAAAGGATTGCGTTTCACCTCTTTTTTAGAAACACTTTCGACAAGATAGTCGGCTTTTTCCAGATCGTGGACTATTTCATCCGCTCCTTCCTTATTTTTAATCGCCAGCTTATTAAGGACTTCGCCGTTGATTTTGGCCAAACTCGCTTCAAATAATTGCTCTTGCCCTAAGATAGCTTGAATTGACCAGTACTCCTGAGACTTAAAAGCTCGAATCTCATCTTCTCTTTCTGCCACCAGGCGTAGCGCTACCGACTGCACTCTGCCGGCGGACAATCCTCGGGCAACCTTTATCCATAAAAATGGTGAAAGTTTGTAACCGACAATCCTATCCAACACCCGGCGGGCCTGTTGGGCGTCCACCCGGTTCAAGTCCAAATCGCGGGGATGTTTTAACGCCTCTTCAATGGCTGTTTTGGTAATTTCATGAAAAACAATTCTCTTCATGCCTTTATCTTTTAGGCCTAAAGCTTGGGCCAGATGCCAGGCAATCGCCTCCCCTTCGCGGTCTTCGTCAGTCGCTAAAATCACCGTGTCGCTTTTAGCGGCTAGTGATTTAAGATTTTTTATAATTTTTTTCGATTTGGCTGGCACCAGGTACTTGGGCTCAAAATTATGCTCTACATCTATCCCTAAAGTGCTTTTGGGCAGGTCGCGGACATGGCCAAAAGAGGACTCCAGTTTAAAATCCTTGCCTAAAAATTTTGATATGGTTTTTGCCTTGGTGGGGCTTTCAACAATAATCAGTTTTGACATAATACTTGCCTCCTTCTTCGTGAATAATACCATCAATTACCAACAAAGAGAGATTGCGGTTGACGGTTTGGGGTTCAAGTTTAGTTAAATAACAAATCTTGTCAATTACTAAACCGCTTTCCTTGCCTACGCATTTTAAAATCATCTCCTTTTCTTTACTAAGATTAAGCCTGCTGAAATTTAACCGCAATTTTTCCGAATCTGTCCGGTTTATATTATAAGCTTCCAAAACATCATCAGCGGAAGTGATTAACGCCGCTCCCTGCTTTATTAATTTATTAGAGCCAGAGTAGTTAATGTTATTAATCGACCCCGGCACGACAAAAACGTCGCGGTTTTGTTCCAGCGCGCAAGCGGCGGTCACCAAAGCGCCCGATTTAGCCGGCGCCTCTATAACCACCACCCCCCGGCTTAAGCCGCTTACCAAGCGGTTCCTCTCTAGGAAATGGAATTGCAAAGCCAGAGACCCTAATGGGTATTCAGAGATGAGCAGGCCGTTGTTTTCCAAAATTTTATTAGCCAGCTTAATGTGCTGGCTAGGATAAACCTTGTCCAGTCCGCAGGGCAAAACGGCGATGGTTCGGCCATTTCCCGCCAAACATCCCCAATGGGCCGCTTGGTCAATGCCCAGCGCCAAACCGCTGGCAATGTCTATTTCCTGCAAGGCGAGATCTCTGGCTATTTCTTCAGCTAATTTTTCTCCCAAAGCGCTAGCTTTGCGGGTGCCCACGATGGCAATTTTAATCGCCTCATTGTTAAAAATACTTTTATCGCCTTTAATGTAAACAGCAAAAGGCGGCGATGGCATTTCTTTTAAATACAGGGGGAAATATTGGTCAGCCGCCATAATTACCTCTATTCCCAATACTTGCAGCCTGTCCCATTCCTTTCTCGCGTCTACCCCTATTTGTCCCCGCAGACTAAGATAAGCCCCTTCCCATGATTCAAAATAATTAAATAAATCACTAAGCTTGGGCAGTTGAGTTCCGAAAGCTAAATTAAGAGCGTTATAATATTGAGCCTCTCTGTTATAATTCATTTATAGATGCAAAATGGTTTTAAAAAATCTATTTGGTTAAATGCTGGCGTGGGGCTGGGAGCCGCTTTTATTTTCTCCCTGGTAATTTTATGGTTGGCTTTTGATATTAGCAAAAGAACCGAAGCTGTCCAGAAAATCAGGCAAGAAATCGCCACTCGTTTTAAGGCCGTGGAATCTTTAGCTTCCCTAAAAAAGGATGAACAGCGGGCAAAAGTTGAAAGGGTTTTTCTAGAGCAAGCTTTGCCGATTCAGGACAAGCTAATCAATTTTCCTAAAGATGTTACCAGTTTGGCTAAAAAGTTTAAGGTTGATTTAGGCTTTTCTTTTGGTAAAGAGGTGGCCAGCACTGAAAGCTCCGCCGGCTACATTGGTTTTACTATGACGGCGCGCGCTTCTTTCAATAACTGGTTAGATTTTGTAGAATCTTTAGAGAAAAGCCAATATTTAATCAGCTTTGACTCTTTCAATTTATCGGGCGGAGAAGATGATTTTCAATCTGTAATCAATGGAAAAGTTTTTTCGCAATAAAGAAATTATTTTTTGGTCAATCGGGGCGGTTATAGCTCTCTTTTTGATTTTTTATCTATTTTTCTCTCTATCTTTCTTGGCCAAAAAAGCCAGCAAAGTTTTCGGGGTTGACTTGATGAAATCAGCGAAAGTTGTTAAATTCAATCTCGAAAAGGCTCAACAGATAAGAAAATAAAGCGCGTGTAGCTCAGTGGTAGAGCGCGTCTCTGATAAAGACGAGGTCGAAGGTCCGATCCCTTCCACGCGCACATTACAACCCCATTAACTCTAAAGTTCTCACAAGTCCTTTGTAAGTGGTGGTGATAATTAAATAATCGCCAAACAAGCCGTAATTAAAAGAGGCGGGTTTTTGCTTAAAGGAGGCGTATCGGCTGGTGTATCTGGCGCCCGCAGGGCCAGTCCGGAAGGGTTCCGGCTCACCGCTCAAAGGCTCTAAGTATAAATTAGCAATTGAAGAATTTTCTATTTCAGATAACTGGGAAAGCAAGGTGATAGCGCTGGCATCCATCTCTGACCTTTTCTTAACTATATATCCAGGCCAAACCGAACCATCAGCTTTAAAGAGATAGGCGGTGAAGTCATCTTCAAAATTGGTTGACAAAGTTTCGTCTAGGCTGGAATTTGCCAGCTCTGGCAAAAGAACGGATAAGAAAGAACTAAAAACCACCGGCTCCCCATTAACAGTAATCATTATTTCTTTAACCGCATTATCATCGGTTATTTTATTGGCTTCATTTTGCATAGCGGTAACAAAGGAGAGGACGCTGTAATCGCCAACATCAATTTTCATTATTTCGCCGGCAGGAAAGCCGAAAGCCGATTTATGGCCTTGAGTTATTGGTTGAGCTGGCTCGCCAGAAGTCGGCTGCTGAACGGTCGGTTCTATTAACGGCTGTTGGGGATAGAATAAAGGCCAGACGTAGTAATAAGCGGCAAGTCCCAAAACAACTACCATAACAAGAACAACTAACCAGACCCACCACTGGCTACCGGAACCCTTTTTTTCTGAAATATCAATAAAAGAAGTCTCTTCGGGGGTGTTAGTTTCGGGCTTAAAAATAGGTCCAATCATCTCCGGCTCCGGCGTTCCCCCGCCGGTTTCTTCAATTGATTTCACATCCGACTCCATCGTTCTCATTTTTATCTCCGGCTTGGGCGGCGGCGGAGGACCGGCCTGATTATTATTTTGAAAGTTTTCTTCCATAAGCATTATTATACCACAGATTTATCCACAATCTATCCTGCCTGACGTGTTAAAATTTAAAGCAGATGAATAAATTTATTATAGCATTTACTGCCCCAATCTTTTTTTCTTTGATTTTGCCCTCCCTTGCTTTCGCTCAGGTTGATGGGACTATGGAGGAATTAATGGAAAAATTTTCTCAATTTGTTAGACAAGAGCTACTACGGATATCCCAGAGCGACAACGCTAATAAAGCATCGCTATTTAGTGATCTTAATCATTTTGAATGGCAAATTAATGGAATGATAGCTAGAATAGAGGGAAGGAAAACCGCTGCCAATCTGAGCCCGCAAAAGTTGGATGAAGTGATTAGTAAGGGAGTTAGGCTGCAGGTGGTGCTTGGGAATTTGAGCCATAGAATTGAGTCAGTTTCCGACTCAATTGATTCTTCTAGAAAAAGAGGCTCATTAGATAAACGCCAAAGAGATAAAAGCTTCGCGATTGCTAACTTTGATGAAGCAGACGTTGCCTCATTTAATGCTTGGCAAAAAGATATCGGAGGGGGAAAAATGTTGGGAAAAACAATGAGAAATGACAGAAATGGGTTTATGGGGTGGATTAAGCTTTTTCACAATTATCTGGAGGAAAACCGCGGGTTTTTTTCCGGATTAATTGATTACAAAAAACTAACCCAGCAAGGATTTAGCCAGGGACAATTAGATCAGGGCTTAGCTGACGTTCTAGCTAACATGGCTCGCAAACATAGCACTTTATATGGTGAGGCTTGGGATTTTGCCATTGAAGCAATTAGAAAAGAAGTTGGTCCGATTGGAGCCCTGCCCGCGGAAGCCTTGCTAAATGCGGCCGCTTCCCAAGGAGTGTCGGAGGAGCGCCTTGCGATGCTGGTAAAGCAGGGAAAGTTGACTCAAGCTAAACAGGAGGCCGCGGCGGCAGCTGAGTATCTTAAAAAACAGAGCGGGTTACTGCCCTCAGGTTCTCCAGAGAGAGCCCTTTTAAAATCCAGAATTAGTGCTTTGGGAAGGATCGGCTGCCTTCTCCTCCCTATCGCCCTCATTGCCGCCACTCAAGCTATAGCTGATCAATTGCAAGCAGCGGCGGATGCCGGATCAGAATGGGCAAAAGCATTGCTGGTCTCGATTAATAAATTAAAAGCGGAGGTAGAATTATTGGAAAAATTATTTGAAAGAGGAATGATAACCGCCCCCAACTTCACTAAAAGATTAAACGGAATAGGAGAGGAATTGGAAGTTGTGGAAGAGAGTGTGCGTCGGCTTAAAGAGGGAGGCGGGCCTACTTCACCCCCTTAAGCGTCAACCCTATTTTTCCGTTTTCCACCCTCTTTACTTTAGCTCTGACAAAGTCTCCTAGCTTAACCACGTCCTCCACTTTTTTAACGAAGCCGTCTTTAAGTTCGGAGACGTGAATCATGCCGTCCCTGTCTGGACCCAACTCCATAATCGCTCCAAAATCCAGAACTCTGATTATTTTTCCCTCAACTGTATCCCCTATCTTATACTCGTGGGTAATCGCCTCTACCTGCTGGCGAGCCGCCTCCGCCGCCTCCTTTTTTTCAGCATAAATATAAACCTTGCCTTTCTGGTCAATATCAATACCGCCAACGCCGGTCTGTTCAATGATGCTGTTTATCATCTTGCCTCCCGGGCCGATGACCGCTCCAATCTTATCTGGGTCAATATCAACCACAATTACCCGCGGAGCGTAAGAGGAAAGCTCTTTTCTGGGAGCGGGTAAAACTTTATCTGTTGTTTCTAAAATATGAAGCCGCGCCTTCCTGGCCTGCTCTAAAGTGTCTTTAATAATTTCTTTACTTAATCCCTCAACTTTTACATCAAGCTGGATAGCGGTAATGCCGTCCTTGGTGCCGGCTACTTTAAAATCCATATCGCCGTGGTGGTCCTCCGGCCCCTGAATGTCGGTCAGCACTTTATAGTTTCCCTTCCTGTCCATCATCAATCCCATCGCTATGCCGGCCACCGGTTTTTTAATGGGCACGCCGGCATCCATTAATGAAAGAGAGGTAGCGCAAACGGTAGCCATAGAAGAAGAGCCATTGGAGGATAAGATTTCAGAAACTACTCTGATAGCGTAAGGAAAATCGTCTTTTTGGGGTATCATGTTTCTAATCGCTTTTTCCGCCAAAGCGCCATGCCCGATTTCTCTTCTTCCAGGGCCGCGTAGTCTGCCCACTTCGCCGGTGGAGAAGGGGGGAAAATTATAATGAAGCAAAAAACTTTTTTTCCCGGAAAACTCCATACTCTCAACTAATTGCGCTCCCTCTGGCGGGGCGATGGTGGTGATAGCCAGCGCTTGGGTGCTGCCGCGGACGAATAAAGCCGAACCATGGTTTCTTTCAAATAATTTTACCTCGGC
>CAYJWP010000004.1:0-58233 GCA_964373915.1 uncultured Candidatus Saccharibacteria bacterium
AAGTGGCGTAAGAAGAAATGAATGGTATTTTCCCTGATATGCCAAGACCGGCGGCCACTGCCGCCAGATTCTGTTCCGCCACCCCAATTTCAATAAATCTCTCCGGAAATTTTTCCGCAAAAGCCTGAGAGCGAGTTGATTCCGTCAGGTCGGCGCATAAAACCACCACGTTCTTATCACTATCGCCAGCAATAACCAAACCCTCGCCATAGCCATTGCGGGTCGGCTGTTGATCAATGCTTTTATTAAAAATCTTGGGGCTTAATCTAGCCTTGGGATTTAACATGCTTTACCATTTAAACTACATTTCGCACTTGCCGTAACAACCGGCGCAGCAAGAGTTCATGCCACAGCACAAGCTAAGCACGCCCAGCGCCACCGAACTCAGGAACCAGCCAAAATAATCCATGTTCCAAAAAACTCCATCCAAAGTATAGTTGGCATACCAGCCCAAAACCAGAGCCAGCAAAGCCGCTACCCAAAAGACGGTGCCGAGAATCGCCTTAAAACCATGGCAACCGCAATTTTTTTTCATTATTTTTATTTATTTATTTAACGACCTTTTTATTAATTATACCTTATTCGCTTTCTTTATTGGTGCTCGCTCTTTATCTTGCCCTTCAATGTCCTTAATTGCGATAACGAATCCCGAGCCTCCTCTTTAGAAAAACTCTTGCTGTGCCAGTGAAAATCACGCTCCATAAAATCCACCCCTCTGCCCGGAATGGTATGGGCAATAATCACCGTCGGCTTTTCATAAATCGCCCTCGCCTCATTAACCGCATCCACAAATTGCTCAATATTATGGCCGTCAATCTCAATTACGTGCCAATTAAAAGCCTCGTATTTATCTTTAAGAGGTTCCAGAGGCATTATATTTTCAGTCATGCCGTCTATCTGTATATTATTGCGGTCAATGACAGCCGTCAGATTATTCAATTTATTTTTTCCGGCGAACATTGCCGCTTCCCACGTATTGCCCGCCTCCTGCTCGCCATCAGACATAATGCAGTAAGTGCGGTATTTTTTGCCGTCCAGCCGCGCCGCCAAAGCCACCCCGCAGGATTGCGACAAACCAGAGCCTAAAGGACCGGAGGTAGTCTCTACCCCCGGCAGAACAGCCCGATGGGGGTGCCCCTGCAAACGAGTGCCTAAGCGACGCAATGTTTTTAATTCTTCAATAGGAAAATACCCGGCGTGAGCCATCGCCGCATAACGCACCGGGCAGATATGGCCATTAGAAAGTATCAGCCGGTCGCGCTCCGGCCAGTTGGGCTTTTTAGGATTGTGATTTAAAATATGAAAATAAAGAGCGGTAAAAATATCGGCCATACCCAAAGGGCCGGCCACATGGCCCGAGCCGGCTTCAATCACCATTTTTATGGTGTCATATCTGATTTCTGCCGCCCTCTCCTCCAGTTTTTTTAATTTTTCTTCGTGCAAGATGTCCATTTAAATATTCTGGAGCTCCTTTAAGGCTTCAGAGGGATTACGGCTGCCAAAAACATAAGATGCCGAAACAACCATATCGGCTCCCGCTTCTTTTACTTTTCTGGCGGTCTCTAGGTTAATTCCGCCATCAACTTCAATTTTAGCATCCGGCGCTCTCTCCCGCAAAAATATTATTTTCTCTAAAACCGACTGGTCAAACCTCTGGCCCGCTTTGCCGGGAACTACCGCCAATATCTGAAAAAATTTAATGTTACGAAAATAGGGGATGAGATTTTCCACGATTGTTTCCGGATTAATCGCCAGCATCAAATCGGCTTGGTGCTTTTGGCATAAGTCCAACACCGAGGCAGAATTGCGCAAGGCCTCCAAATGGACAATTAGTCTCCTCGCTCCGGCTTTTAACCATGCCTCGGCCACCGCCTCGGGATTTTCCACCATCAGATGGACCTCGGTATTAAAAGATTTTACCTTCAAGCTTTCAAACTCCACCGGATCACCCCAGCTTTTAATGGAAGAAAAAATACCGTCGCCGGCATCAAGGTGAAGCCAACCGCCTCTTCTTATAATCTTCTTAATAACCGCCGCCTGCCTCCTGGCTTCTTTCAAGTCTGGAGCGTTGATGGCTGGAATAATCTGCATGAGTGTAATTATAACCCCTTAACAAGTTCGGGGTAAACAAAAAACCCCGCCTTAGGCGGGGTCTATCTTAGCTATTCTCCTCACATGTCTTTCCGCCCTAGAAAAAGGCGTTTTCAGCCATAAATCTACTGCCAGCAAAGCGTCGGCTTCTCTAAGCAAAAATCCGGCTAGAGAAAGCACGTTAGCATTATTATGTTCCCGTGACAGTTTAATAACCTCTTCTGAACCGCCATAGTAGACAGCCGCTCGCACGCCCTTGTGCCTATTAGCCACTATCGCCTCTCCTTGGCCGGTGCCTCCCATAATAATCCCCCGAACATTATCGGGATCAGCCGCCACTTTCTCAGCTAGAGGATGCATAAAATCCGGGTAGTCGTCTGTCTTAACATAAGAATGGGGGCCGAGATCCTCAAACTCATAACCCTTCTTCTTTAAAAAAGCCGCTATCTTTTCCTTAAGCCAATATCCGGCATGATCCGACGCAAGATAAATCTTCATTTCTGCAATCCCTCCGCCGCTTTTTCAATGTGCTTGGAAAGAGTGGCTATATATCCCCACTCATTGTCATACCAAGATAAAACTTTCACCAGATCGCCGTCAACTACTTTAGTATAAGAAAGGTCTATGATAGCTCCATAAGGCATACCGATAACATCAGAAGAAACAATCTGGTCCTCCGTTACCGCTAGCACACCATCCCAGCGCGGTTCTTTAGCCGCCTTGCGGAAAATCCCGTTAATCTCATCAACACTAGTTTTTCTTCCGGCAAGAAATGTGAAATCCACCATTGAACCCACGGGCACGGGCACTCTGACCGCTAGACCGTCAAATTTTCCCTCAAGCCCGCTCAAAGCTCTGGTAACTGAAATGATTGCTCCGGTGGAAGAGGGGGAGAAGTTAATCGCCGCCGCCCGCCCGCGCCGCATGTCTTTGCCCTTAGTGATGCCATCCACCAAGCCCTGGCTGGCGGTATAACCATGGACAGTATTCATCATCGCTTTTTTTATGCCCACGGTCTCCATCATCACCGCCGCCACCGGGTGGGTGGCATTAGTGGTGCAGGAGCCGTTGGAAGTTATCTTACAATGCTTAAATTGGTCTTCATTAACGCCTAACAAAACCGTCTTAGCGTCTTTGCGCTCCTCGTCTTTAGCCGGCGCGGTGATTACCACCCGCTTGGCGCCAGCCTTCAGATGGACAGATGCCTTCTCAAAAGAATCAAAAACTCCGGTCGCTTCTACCGCAACATCAATACCCAACTTCTTCCAGGGCAGTTTCTTGGGATCCGGCTCCTGCAAAACTAAAACCTCGTCTCCGCCAACCATAAAATAATTTTTCCCGCCGGCAGTTTTGACATTAACTTCCTGCCCGTAAGCGCGGTAAATAGAATCGTATCTTAGCAAATAAGCCAAGTTTTCTATATCGCTTAAATCGTTAATCGCCACAATATCAAACAGGGGACTGCCGCAAAGTTTGCGGAACAACAATCGGCCAATGCGGCCAAAACCATTAATTGCTAATTTAATTTTTTTATTGCTTTTATCCATATGCTTATAATATACGCTAACGCAAATCAAAATTAAAAGCTTTCACCCCGCTCCCCTTGCCTATCCCCCATTTTTTAGCCGAGCCGGCGTTCAGCTCCAAAACCACATCCGCCGGCTGGGGCGGCTTGTAATATTCCGGCCGGCTGATTTTCAGCGGCGGCAGATTTTCCGAAACGCCGACCACCACCCCATTTCTTTTGCCGGTAGATTTTATCCAGACAATATCCAGAGGAAAATTCATCCCCTTCATCCAGAAGCTGTGAATCTCCGGCTGGTCAAACAAAAACGCCATCCCCCTGTTTTCCGGCAGTGATTTGCGGTCCGATAAGCCCTGCGCCCTGCTCCAAGCGTTATCGGCAATCTCAACCTGCCATTTACCGGAGCCTAATTGCATGGACGGCTTGCCGTTTTTTATGCCCAGAGCTTCGTTTCTGGCCTCGACAAACGGCTCAACCACAGCCGACTTCACAAAATAATTAAAAAGCTGGCCCAATAAAAACAAAACCGCCAGAGCAATAATCACCACCAATATAAAATAAATGGTTTTATCAAACATTTTTGTTAGCCAAGTGAAAAGCCACTATCCCAAAGGCGACCGCGACATTCAGGGATTCTTTCCGGCCACGCATCGGTATTTCCAGAATTTTATCACATTTATTCAAAATATTCTCCGGCAGGCCGTTAACTTCGGCTCCTAAAACTAAAACCATCTTACTACTGCCACGCGCCTTGCGGTAAGGGATGGCCCGCTGGCTCTGCTCCAGAGCAAATATCTTAAAGCTCTCTTTTTTTAGCCCGTCTATCAATCTGCCTGCCCGAGCGCATTTTTCCCACGGCAGATAATTTTCCGCCCCCAAAGAAACCTTGGACAATTGCGGCCTCGGCTTACCAAAACGATCCAGTGGCGCCGGAGTAATGCCGCATAAATAAATTTTTTCCGCCCCCGCTCCATCGGCCGTCCTGAAAATAGAACCGACATTATGCAGGCTGCGGATGTTATGTAGAATCACTATCATAAAAAAACCCCCTAACAGGGGGCATTGTAAACCTTGGCAAGAAAATGTCCACACTTGAAACAGTGCACCTCAATTGGCTGATTTTCCGCTCCGCAACGGGAGCAGACAATCCCAAGACCTCTCTTCTTTTTATTTTTCAGGCACGATTCGCAATAGTCTCTTTTGGAGTCGCTTTTCTTTTTGCAGTGGGGGCATTGTTCGGTAATCATCTCTCCTCCTTTCAATCCATCACTTCAAAATTTTCCGGCAGGATAAAACCATTATCCCGCCACCATTCCAAAGAAAGGGGCTTGGCATGGCTGGCGCTAGCCACATTAACCACCGCCCTTTCAAGTTTTCTCAATTCCAAGTCTAATTGGCTATGAGCGGCGCAACAATTAGACTCTAAATTACTTTTATTCAAGCAGCTGGAACCAAAAATCTTCTGCCATCTCACAAACTGAAGATAGTCAAAAAAAAGTCTTGCCAACTTAATGCTTACCTGAGCTGAAGATTCTTTTTTCCCCATTCTCAACCTCCTTGACAAGAAAAACTCAAGAACTAGCCATGATTGTACTCTGCTTGACTTTATTTGTCAACTATGATATGCTACAAAGCAGAAAGGAGGCTAGATAAAATGCTGATCTTGAACCGAAATAAAAATGAGAGCGTGGTGATTAACGAGAACGTTGTCGTGACTGTGGTAGAGATCCGCGGAGACAGAGTCCGACTGGGATTTGAAGCTCCCAAAGATATCACCATCCATCGCCAGGAAATCCACGAGATCATCCAACACGAAAAAGAGGAGAAGAGCAAGAACAGCAACAAGGACGCGGGCTGATGCCCGCGAGCGGTCGCCGTAGGCGACCGCTTTTTAATATCTTAAAATGAACCCAGCTTCAAATACCACTCCCCGGCGACAGAAATGGCATTCTGGAAAAAGCTCTGGAAAAAAGCGCGGTGGTCGCTGTAGCGCTCCACATCCAACACCAGCCAATAACTCCCTGCTCCTAGAACCACTTCCTGATTAAAAACAAAAGCAAAATCTTTTTCCGGATTAGGATTAAGCACTCCAACAACTGTTTTGGAAGCCAATAAATTATCCATGTCCGGCTGGCCGTTTTTATCGGGATAAATTCTTAATCTCAAATCAGCCGGCCAACCACCCTGCGTATGCCTTATTTTTACAACCGTAAAATTAAAAGCGATGGAAGCGCCTAAATCTATTTTCTGGCTCACCAGGGAGCTTTCGCAAGTCGGGCAATTGGGATTCTTGCTTCCAAAATTATTTCCCCAACCGCCTAATTGGTTTTGATTAAAAACCAGCTGGCTTTCCGGATAGCTCCAATTAGCCGCCTTCGCCTCAGAATAATTATTAAATTCATCTTTAGCTTTTAAGACAATTTCAAACTCATCGCCGGGAGCAACGGTTAAGACGTGGTTGGTGCCGGCAGTTTCTGTTTTTAATCCGTTCACCAACAACTCATATCTTATCAAGCTGTCACGGCTATCAGCATCGGTTGCCTCTGGCCATTTAATCTCCAAAGTATTTTTTCCCTTATCAAAAATCAAATCCAAATCTCCGCCCATCACCGGCGGCTGGTAATTAGGCGCTTGCTCTTGGAAAAAATATTTAGTCTTATCGGCAAGCTTCAACTCAAAAGTCTGCAATCCTCCTCCGGAGCTGTAAAAATCATAAAAAGCAATAGTTAAATACTGCGCCCGCTCATCAGTTCGAAGATGAATAATGTTATCCTCAATAAAACCATAATTAAAAGCGCTGTTGTTTATTCCCCCCTGACTGCCAAAATTTTCAGCGATATCGGGCAATATCAGCGAGCTACGGCTGGCGTCACCGGCATAATTGGGGTAAGTAACAAATAAAAGATTATCGGCTTTAGGCAGCCAGTTGTTGTTGGTGTCTATAAATTGCTGATCGGCCGGATCGGAATCTTTGTAAAAAGCCAAAATTTTCCACCTGTCAACGCTACCTTCTATAAGGGGATATTGATTAAAAAAGATATCCACCAAAAAACTGCCGGCCCTGTTGGGATCTTTATAAAAATTTAAATTCTTTAAATGGTTTAAGGGACCAGCTTTTTCCGTAATGGAATCTTTGTCATCGCCTTTGACCGTTATGGCAATCGCTCCGCCACTTTGAGGATTAGGAAATTTGTTTAAGAAAAAATCTGTTTCTATTTTGCCGCTAGCGCAAACATTTCCCAACAAATCTCCCACTCCCTGCCCCAGAAAGCACCTGCCGTCCCTCCAGATATTTCTCTCCAAACCATTGCCGGGAATAAAATCAGCAAAACTGTCGCCGCTATAAGCAACCTTATCAACAATATTAGGGTCGCTATCGCCGTCAATAATCACAGCGTCATTCACTAGATAAATGGTGTCGGCGGAATTTTTCAAACTGCCGCTTTTCCAAAGCATGTCAGCGTCAGTATTATTGCCTAGCCAAACCAAAAAAAATGATCGGGGCTTGATGCCGACATTGGCGTCAAAATTCTTCTTTTTGCCAGGCATCTGTAGCGACCAGCCGGTCAAATCAACAATCTGGTCGGTCGGATTGTAAATTTCTATAAACTCTTTGCCCATATCCACTCCTTCCGCGTCAAATAAAAATTCGCTGATAACCACGCGGTCAGCGGCAGGTGCGGCCACGGCTACCGGCGGCAGTGGGTCAGCGCCGCCAACGCCGTTATTAGAAATTTCACTAGTTGATGTTGCTAGAATTTTTTTGACAGAAACTATCGGTAATAAATTAGCCACCGCTTTAATAGTGCTAGTGGCTTTAGACACTATTTTATTGTCTGTCGTCGTACTAAAACCATCTAAAATAGAACTGGCTTTAGCGAATAAGTTTGTTGAATTATTGATGAATTCTTTAGAAAGAACCTCCTTTTTAGGTAGGGGCTCAATATTACCAAGATTCTCGCCAACCTCCTTATAAAAGAGCGCTAAAAGACCGGCGCCAAACTCAATAGCCCGCCCCGACAATCTTTTCCAATGTCCGCTTAGGACTTCTGGGGCATCAACGGTTACATCATTACGATTGGCGAAAATAACATTCTTTCCTGAATTTCTGTAAAGGAAATAATCTCCAAGCTCATCTTTTTTAATACCGTATTGATAACCGTTATTAAACTCAATCTCATCTCTTTTTGGCTCAGCGTATTTTTCGACGCCGATGCTATCTTTACTATAAAAATTTTTATTAGTATAACTGGAAAGATTATCAAAATAATCATCAAGGCTATTTAAAACAACGGGTTTGCCAACGGCTGGCAAGTTATTAGCTCCAAATGTTTTAGAAAAATTCTCGTAGGGATCACCGGCGCCATGAGGATCGTTTCGAGTGTGAGCCGGAACCGCCTGATCCTGAAGCAAGTGAAGAACATGGCCCAAGCTATAGAAAGCCTGCTCCTTATCGCCATCAGCATAATACCGCAAAGCTTTTTGCCAAGTAAAATTAGTCTCCTCCGAGGAAAAAGCAAAGGGCAAAAGGCCGACAAAAAGAGAGTTAGGATTTAGAGACGCCTGTTCTTTTCCATTCTGCGACCACTGCTTGGCGCTCAGCCATTTTTTGGGACCGATCTTCAACCCCTGATTGTTTACCGGATCGTAAAAATGATAAAGCCACCGCGGAGAATCATCTTCATGCAAAGATCCCTTAGTAACAAGCTCTCCCATTTTTTCATTAATAGCTTTATTAGGGAAACGCTTATTAAATAGTCTTATCGCTTCTTCGGTTAAGAGCTTATGAGTAGACAATTCGTAAGCTAAAGTTTTTAAGGGAAGGAAAAAACAGAAAAGCAGAAGCGGTAAAATTATTATTACTGTCCTATTCATCACTATAAACTTTCTATTTTCCAAACTCCCGAAAAAGAATTGATTTCCATATTAATAGTTGTTTCAACTTCTCCCAAATCATCCACAATAATAAATTTAAAATCCCCGGGATGGATTGAATCCAGAGGGTTGGGTTTAGCCTCTAAAACTTTCTTGGCAATAACTCCTAATTCTCTATTATCTTTTTTTAGCTTTAGAACCTCCTCCCATTCTTTCCGGCTGCCATTTTCATCCAGTATAAAATATTTAGCAGCCAATTCAGCGTCATTTTTTTCCAACGCTTCCACAAAAAGCCGTAAAGTTTCTTCCGGAGAACTGCCGCCATAGGTATCGGCTCTCATCAACTTTTCATAACTGCTCAAAACATCTCCGCTTTTTAAAAACCAGAGCAGACCACCCCCCGCAACTAAAAGCAAAATAAAAACCGGCAAAAATTTTCTCATAAAATTTAAAAGTGGATTATAGTAACCAACAAATAAGAAGTCAACACATCCTTCAACATCCGACGATCGTCGGATATTGAAGGATGATACTAGATGATGATACTGGATGATGAAGTAATACCGGATGTTGAACGTTGAATGTTGAATGTAAAAGGTTAAAGGTCAAAGATTGATGGTTAAAGAATGATAATAGAAAAAAATAAAAAACCGCCAGGTGCGGTATTGCACCTGGCGGGAGCTGGGATCGGTGAAGTTGAAATCAGTATGGAATCTCATCAGCTAGATATTGGCAGTTGCGCCAGCCGGGCTGGCCTTTGAAGATTCCATCGGAAGCAGAATCTTGTTTTTCTTTCTCACTTTTTTTTCTCTTTTTTTTCTGAACTTCAACTGCCGGCAATAAAAGCCGACAACTATGGATGCGGTCTGACGAAAGCAACGCCGGCTCAATCATAAGCCTCCTCATCAGAGCCCTCTCCAACAACTTCCTCACTCTCGTCGCCCGCTTCTCTTAACGGGCGGATAATTTCATCAATTACATCGTCAAAAGTTATGCCGTATCGCTTTTGGTAAGAATCGGCTTCTGCCATCTGCTTTCTCCTTAGAAGGTTCTGTCAACTAGACTATCACCTTTTATGCAAATAGTCAAATATATTCAATACCGCCTTTACCGCATCCCCTACAGAAACATTGTTTTGCTTATACAAGACATCACTGACGTCGCCCGCCGCCCAAATGCCATCAGCGGAAGTTTTTTGAGTTTTGTGGTCAACGATAATCTCATTGTAATCGTTAACCTCAACTAAATGCTTTACAAAATCATTATTGGGCACGGAACCGATTTCCACAAATACCCCGCCCAGCTTCAAAGTTTTAGATTTTCCACTCTTAACATCCTTATAACGCAGGCCGGTCAACATCTGGTCGCCTAAAATCTCCTCAGTCACCGAATTAAAAAGCACGGTCATTTTTTTAAGAGATTTAACCTTCTCCTGCGTTATGGCATCCCCCTTCAACCGATCGCTGCGCTGTACCAGATATAATTTTTTAGCATAAGAATTGAGCGTCAGCGCCGCTTCTAGGCCGGCATTGCCGCCGCCGATAACAGCCACCACCTTATCTTGAAAAAGAGGCGCGTCACAAGTGGCGCACCAAGCCAGCCCCTTGCCGTCAAATTTGTCTTCTCCGGGCACACCCAAACGGCGGCGGCGGCTGCCAGAAGCCACCAGCAGCGCTCGCGTCTCGGTTTTTTTGCCTTTTTTAGTGGCGACAGAAAAACCCTTGCCTCCGCCAGCTGGCGAACCAATCTTAGTTACCAAATCCCCGTCCCAAATATCAATATCTTTTTCATAATTTCTTAAATGCCCCTCCAGCATTTGCGCCAAACCGAAACCGGAAACCGACTTGGTGCCAATCCAGTTTTGAACATCAGACGAAACCAAAGATTGTCCGCCAAAACTATCAGCGATCAACAATGTTCTTATTTTTTTACGCGCCGCATAGACACCGGCGGCCACACCCGCCGGACCACCGCCGATTATCACTAAATCATACATAATAAGCTAAAGGTCTAGCGCCTTAGAAAAACCATCTCGGTCAAAACCGACAAAAATCTCCCCCTCGATGTCAACCACCGGCACCCCCAGTTGATTAGACTTGTCCACCATCTCTTGCCGCGCCTTGGCATCAGTGGAAACATCATGCTCAACGTACTCCACATTATTTTTCTTAAAGAATTCCTTAGCCATCTTGCAATAAACGCAAGTGGGGGTCGTGTATATCTCTACTTTCTTCATATTTTTATTATACAATATCTGTCAATACCTCACAAAATCCCCCTTACTTATTCAACTCTTCCTCAATCGCCTGCTTGAAAACTTCATAAGGCTGAGCTCCCTGAATCAGCTTCTCACCCACAAAAATACTGGGTGTAGAAAGGCGCTGTCTAAGAGCGGCGCTGGCTGTTTGGTTACCGGCCTCAACCTTACCGGCGTACTTCTTGCTGTCCAAACACTGGTCGAATTTACCGGAATCCAATCCCAATGCCTTGGCAAACTTTTTCAGGTTAGCGTCGCTGAAAGCGCCGACATTTTCTCCATTCTTGCTCTGGGCGTAATAATTATCCCAAAGATATTCATAGAGATAATCGCTATAAGCCCAATACTTGCCCTGATCACCGGCGCAATGAGCCGCCATTGCCGCTTGTGTTGACTCCGGACCGAGAAAAGCCAGGTCAATCATCACTATGTTTGCCTTCCCTGTCTTTATGTACTCCTCTCTAATCTGCGCCCCCGCTTCTTTATGGAATCTGCCGCAGAAAGGGCATTGAAAATCGGCGAACTCAACTATTTTCACTGGAGCTTTTGGATCACCCAGCACGACTTGGTCTTGGGAGGCCGAACCCAAAATCTTGCCGACATTAGCCACTACCGAATTTTCCTCCTCGGGAGAAACAGAACCGCGGGAACCGGCGTTGTAGACCAACGCACCCGCCACCACCACCGCCGCCACTAGAATGCTAATCGGCAACAAATACGAAGACCTTTGTTGATTATTTTCCATATTGAAAGTAGCATATAGAAGCGTGAATACTCTTGTCAAGACAAAACAGCTAACTCTGGCCGCAGGCGATGTCTTGATTCTCTATCTGTCGCTGGCTTTGACGCTGATTATCCGTTACAGCGATCCCTTTTCCGGCCAGCTGGTGGCCGACCACCTTAAGCCCTTTACCCCGATATTCATTATCTGGATTCTGATTTTTTATATCGCCGGCCTCTATGAAATCCAGCACCTGAAAAACAATCTGGATTTTATAAAAAAATATGCCGCCGCTATTTCCATTAACGCCATTATCGCCGTTGCCGCTTTTTATTTTATGGCCTCGGGCATTGCTCCAAAAACCAATTTACTAATCTTACTGGCTCTTTTCAGTATTTTTGAATTCTTTTGGCGCCGTTTTTATAACAAATTTTTAAGCGCCGGAGCGCCCATGACCAATGTCTTGCTTATTGGTTCCAGCAATAATGTTCAGGAAATAGTCCGACAAATAAAACAAAACCCCCAACTTGGTTATGACATCAAATTTTGGATAAAAAGCGAGGTTGGCGACAAAGAAATAGAACACATCAGCCAGATTATCATCTCCGAAAAAATAGACCTTATTGTTATTCCCAGCCATCTGAAAAAAGATTCCCGCGCCGCCCGCGCCATCTATCGCAATCTGGCCTTAGGCATAGAAACTGTGGATGTCGCCTCTTTTTACGAAGTTATTTTTAAAAAAATTCCCCTTTCAGAAATAGAGGAGGTTTGGTTTTTGGAAAATTTGGTCCATAAAAATAAAATTTACAATTGGACTAAACAGCCGCTGGATATTATCGCCGCTCTGGCGTTAGCCGTTATAACCTTGCCCCTGTCCTTGCTGATTTTTATTCTGATTAAAATAACCTCCGCCGGTCCGGCGCTTTACAAACAAAAAAGAGTGGGCCAATACGAAGCTGAATTCATCCTTTATAAATTCCGCACCATGCTTAAAGACGCGGAAAAAACAGGGGCGCAGTGGTCGCAACCGGATGACCAACGAATAACTGCCATCGGCCTTGTTTTGCGACGCAGCCACCTTGATGAACTGCCCCAGCTCATTAATATTATCAAAGGAGAATTATCCTTTGTCGGCCCCCGCCCGGAAAGGCCAGAATTTACCGGCCAGCTGCAGGAAAAGATTCCCTATTACGAACTGCGTCATCTAATCCGCCCCGGTCTGACCGGCTGGGCCCAGCTCAATTACCGCTACGGCGCCTCAGTGGAAGATGCTAAAGAAAAACTCCAACATGATATTTTCTATTTGAAAAATCGCTCCCTGTGGCTGGATTTAGGCATTATCCTAAAGACCATTAAGCTTTTCTTTATAAAAAACTAAGATGCCGGGCACAATATTGAAAAATACGCTCTGGCTGAGCGGCGGAGAAATATTAGGCAGATTAATGAGAGCGGTCGTGGTTATTTATGCCGCCAGAGTTTTGGGCGCCTCCCAATGGGGCGTTTTTTCTTACGCCTTAAGCTTAGCCGCCTTGTTTACGATTTTTGCCGACATCGGCTTAGGGGCCGCTCTTACTAGAGAGCTCGTTAAAAGCCCGGAGCGCCGAGATGAATTTTTATCAGCCTCTCTGGCTATCAAAGCCGCACTCCTCCTGTTTGTCTCCCTAATTGTTATCTTTGCCTCTCCTTATCTCACTAAAATAATTATCCCTCAAACTTTAATTATTCTCACGGCTCTTTTAGTTGTTTTTGATAGCCTGCGCTCCTTCGCTTTTTCCATAGTCCGAACCATGGAAAAAATGCATATTGAGGCGCTAGTCAATATCGTCACTCAAGCATCTATCGTCGCTTTGGGATTATGGATTCTGACAACTAAACCTTCTATAGAATATCTAGCCGGCGCTTATGTCGCCGCCAGCGCTTTCGGATTTATCTTGGTTTCGTGGATTATCAGAAATTATTTTAAAAAAATATTTTTCGGCTTTGATCGCCAATTAATAAAAAAAATTATCGTCTCGGCTTGGCCTTTTGCCCTATTAGGATTGATGGGTAGTGTTATGCTCAATACTGATATCATTATGCTCGGCTGGTTCCGTAGCGCCAACGATATAGGTTATTACTCGGTGGGACAGAAAATAATATTCGTCCTCTACGTCCTGCCAGCCGTTATCTCCACCGCCGCATTCCCCGCCCTCACCCGACTTGCCAGCCAGCAGAAAAAAGGAGAGTTTGCCGAACTTTTGGTTAAAACCATTAAAACCACCCTGATAATTGCCTTGCCTGTAGCCGTTGGAGGAATTATTGTCGCTCCAAAGCTTATCAATCTGCTCTTTGGCCCTGAATATCAAGCAGCTGTTACCGCCTTTAGAATTCTTCTTGCCAGCTTAGTCATTAATTATCCATCAACCGTGCTGGGCAACGCTCTCTTTGCTTATGACCAGCAGAAACAATTTATAAAATACGCCGCCATCGGCGCCGGTGGCAATATTGTTTTTAATCTTGCTCTCATTCCCTATTGGGGCGTAGAGGGCGCGGCTGTTTCCACTCTCTTTACTCAAATTATAAGCAACTATTTTGTCTGGCAAAAAATGAGGCGGATAAATTACTTCAATATGGGCGGTCATCTGATAAAAGCCATAATCGCCACAATTATCATGGCAGTTCAAGTATGGACTTTCGCTTGGTTTAATGTTAATCTGCCGCTTGTTATTGTAAGCGGCGCCCTTATCTATCTATTGGTTCTATTACTAGTGAAAGAACCTGCTTTAACATGAAAATCATATATGTCCTCGGCTTAAGCCATAGCGGCTCCACCTTGCTGGATTTTTTATTGAGCCACCACAAAAAAGTAGTAGGCCTTGGAGAATCTTATTCCGTGTTAGAAAATAAATTCTCTAATGCGGAAGAGACAGAAAAAATATGCTCTTGCGGGAAAAATCTTTCTTCGTGCGATTTGTGGTCAAATTATCCACAAAATCAAAAAAAGAACGACAAACAAGCGGCTATAGCCAGCTATAAAAAAATTATAAATCTTGCCTTTTCTATTCCCGGAAAAGAAGTTGTGGTGGATTCCTCAAAAAAAATATGGTTACTGGAAGAGCTCTTGAAAATGCAAGCCGCCAAAGAATTGGATTTAAAAATAATCTTTCTTGTTAGAGAAGCCCGTAGCTGGTCAACCTCTTACATTGAAGGCGGCAGAAGGACCAACCAGTGGATAAAACCGCCGATCTTTCCTCTACATCGCTGGTATTTTGAGAACAGAAAAATAAAAAATTTTTTAGATAAAAATAAAATTCCTTACTTTCAAACAAGCTATAGTAGTATCTGTTTTGAAACCGATGAAACTATTGGTAAAATATTAGACTTTGCCGGCCTGCCCAGAGAAGAATTTTATTGGGATAATAATCCCGACAGCCATATCGCCTATGGCAACCGTGCCAAATTCGACCTAATGGAGCACAAAAAAATATCTTACGACTCCCGCTGGATTCACCGCTACTGGCTTAATTTATTTTTTACCCTAATGCCTCATATTTACCTGTGGAACAAAAAAAATGTCATTCTTCTTAGGTATAAAAAATAACTTATGAGCAAAGACTCATTTCCCCAAAATTATTTCAGAAGCGAAATTGATAAATCGGTCCCGGATAAAAACTCCTTAGAGAAAACCGCTCCCCGCCGGCGGCGTTTTCTGGTTAATTTTATAAAAAATCTGCCACCCAACGCCCGAGTTCTAGACGCCGGCTGCGGCACCGCCAAGGGCCTGAAAATGGTTATGGCTTATCGGCCGGATATAGAGGCCGTTGGCTTGGATGTTAGCGACGTCAGCCGCTTCGTCCCTGATAAAGCAAAGTTTTTAATTGGCTCCATTGAGGAAGCCGACAAACTTTTCGCTGAAGATTCCTTTGACGCCGTCATCTGCCTCCACGTTATGGAACATCTGCTTTATCCCATGAAAACTATGGAATCTTTTAAAAAAATTATTAAAAACGACGGTCTGCTCTTTATAGAAGTCCCCAATTGGGCGAGAATCATCAATCCTTTTGCTTATATGTTTTTTTGGAATGATTATACTCACGTCAGATTATTCACTAAACAGGCCATGTGCCGCCTCATGGAAGACTATTCTTTTGAGATAAAATTACTAAAAACAATTATGTCCAGCGCCATTATTGAAGAGACGGAAACCTTAGCCAACGCCAAAAAAATTTACCGCCATAAAAAAATGTCCCCCCAGGACTTCATAAAAAAAGCTTCACGTTTAATTATTAATCGTTTTATTAATCTATTTATCAGAGATCTGCTGATTGTTATTGCTAAAAATCAAAAATGAAAAACTATTTCTATTTCTACGGCGGGGGCATAGGCAGTTTTTTTTTAGCCCTTTTTCTGATAGAAAATATCAGGTTAAATTTTGGCAACGAATCGGCGAAATTTTATATTGTTGTTCCAACTCAAAAAAATATCTGTGAAGAATTAGGGGTTTGTTATCCATATATTAAAATAATCCAATTAAATAGAAAAAATTTTTTTTATCGGATATTTGCTCTTCTGCCAAAAATTTTCTCCGAAAATTATGCCATGATGGCTCCGTCCTTTGGTAAAGGAAAAAACAACGTCAAATTAGCCGCTAAAATCATAACCTTATTAAACCCCAGAAGCAGGCTTATCGGCTTTAACGATGGAGCTAGATTAAGCCAAATTATTTATAACAAGGTTATTAGCCAGAATTTTGAAAAAAATATTTTCCAAACGATAAAGGAAATGCTTTTTGCCCTTGATTTAAAAGACCTGAAAGCAAATCCGGATTTTAAATTTATTCATGACGAGTCTGTGCTCCATCGCTACAGCCTGACTGCCAATAAATATCTTATCATCCACCCCTTTGCCGCTAATCCCAAAAGAAGTTTGCCGCCCGAACGCTGGTCTTCTCTTATAAAATACCTGCTCCGTAATCACTCCGGCTACAAAATTATCCTAATCGGCGGACCTAAAGATTCCCTAAAAGCCAAAGAGATTGTTGAAGACCTGAATCACTCATTAGTCATTAACATTTCCGGAAAAACAACTCTGCAGGAAGAGGCTAATTTAATTCATCACGCTCTAGGTTACATTGGCGTGGACACAGGCATTACCCATCTCGCCAGTTTAGTCGGCAAAAACAGCGTTGTTTTTGGCAATCTTTCTAATCCTTGCTGGCTGCCCCATTACAACCCAAACGCCAAAATATTAACCAACAGCCAAAACTGCTCTTGTCAAAAAGACAAATCGGGCGATTGTTCAATTGTCCACAACGGAGCTTCCTATTTCCGCTGTCTTTTTGATATTCCCCAAGAGGAGATAGAAATTGCGGCTTCTTCACTTTTCCATTGAGCTAGCCGTAATTTTCAGAGCTACAACATGAATCGCCGCGCCGAACCATTGGGAAATTACTCTGGATATCACCACTCCCAAAAATCCTAGCCAATACCAAAAAATAATGACCAGCATAATTTGGACTATAGGATAGGTTAAATTAAGAACTGAAACTGAAAAAATTTTTTTATGGGCAAAAAAGGCCGAATTGACAATTGACATCATTCCGCCGCTCACAATCACCAACGATGCTATTTGAGAGTAAAAAACCGACTCTTGATACTGGGGAAATAATAAGCTAAATATTAGCGGCGCCGCCAAAATATAAACTCCGGCTAAAATAAAAGTTAAAGAAATCATAATTAAAAATTTTCTAGGCAAAGTGGAAGCAATTTCTCCAAATTGACGATCGCTGAATTTGGGCAGCGACAACTGGGAGTTAAGGCGCAACAAACTCCTGATTTTATCGGGAACAATAAAGGCAAAATTATATATAGCAAGCTGCGCCGCGCCTAAAAAATTAAAAATTATAATCTGGTCAATGTATTGGGCGACATCGGAAAGAATGTTTATAAAGCTTAATTGTTTTCCAAATTTTATGGCTGAAAAATCAATTTTGTGGTTGGGCTGGAATTTTCTCAAAGAGATAAAATACAGCGCCATTGAAACCAACGCTTGAGAAATAAAATAAGCCGAAACGATAATTAATGGATTACTGCTATAAAAAATAATTGCCAGTAAAATAACCGTCGGCACCAGTTTATACCAGACGCTGTAAATAGCCGATGTTTTAAAATCCTTCCTGCCGACTGCTAGATGGCCGAAAAGTTTGCCGCTCTCTATAAAAGGGGTGGAAACGCCGATTAAAAAAAGAGATAACGACAAAAAAATATCTCCTTGGATTAAATAATAAAAGCCAGCCGCTAAAGAAATGAAAAATGGGGCCGCTCCCCAAACTAATTTCGTTTTAAATCCAGCCATGACCGTCCCTTCAAAGCCTTTGGCAACAGCCCGGATAATAGCATTACCCATTCCTGTCAGAGAAAAACCGGCTATCACGCCAGCTAAAGAAAGCGCGTAGCGGTAATTTCCATAAACCTCCTTGGACACAAGATGAGAAAAGCCGATGGTAAGCGCCAATCCTGCCAAAGAACTGGCAATTTGGCCAATAACCAGCCAAAAACCTCCTTTCGCTATATACCTTACATCAGTTTTTACAAACCTCTCCGTAACCTTGATTATCTTGCTTAAATCGCTATTTTCCATATATTAATGGTAACTCTATTACAAAACATTGGAAAACTTAATAGAAAACTTAAAAGGCAGGAAAATAGGCGTTATCGGCGACTTAATGCTTGATGTTTTTATTGAGGGCGAAAGTTCTAGAATATCCCCAGAAGCTCCGGTGCCGATTGTGAATTTTATCGGGGAAACACTCATGCCCGGAGGAGCAGCTAACATAGCCGCCAATATAAAATCTCTGGGGGGGCAGGCTGTTATTTTCGGGATTATCGGCAATGATGTCGGTGGAGAACAACTTCTCAAACAATTGTCGGATTGCGGCTTAGCGACTGATTTTATTACCACGGAAAACCAGCGCATCACCACAAAAAAAACCCGAATCCTTTCAAGCAACCATCATATCGTGCGTATTGACCGTGAGGAGATAATGCCGCCATTAGCAGAAACAGAACTTCGCCACATAGACCTGATTAAAAAAGAAATGGCAAACTGGGAGGCGATTATCATCGCCGATTACGGCAAAGGCTATCTGACACAAAAGATGGCGGAAGAAATAATAAATAAAGCGCTTCTAGTGTCTTTGCCGGTAATTGTGGATGCCAAACCTCAACATGTGAACTGGTACAAAAACTGCACCTTAATCAAACCCAATAAAGAGGAGGCTCTATCTATTTCCCAAACTTCCAATATCAATGAAGCAGGAAAAATAATTCAAAAAAATCTCCAATCAAACGTTTTAATCACTCTTGGCAGAGAAGGAATGGTTTTATTTCATGAAGATCAAATCCGCGCTTGGCCATCATTTGCCAAAGAGATAGTGGATGTCTCAGGCTGCGGCGACACAGTAATAGCCGCCTGCGCCCTTGCCTTATCTGTTAAAGCAAGCCTCGCGGACGCCGCTTTTATTGCCAACACAGCCGCTGGAATTGCCGTCGGTAAAATCGGAACCTCAACAGTTTCTTTTCAGGAATTAGAAAAAGCAATCAAAAATACCAGCCGCCCTTTCATCGTCTCAACTAAGGAAGAATTACTTGATTGCGTTAAAAAAGCACGCCGGCGGGGAGAGAAAATAGTAATGACCAACGGCTGTTTTGATATCCTGCATGTTGGCCATATTAAAATACTGAGAGAAGCTAAAGCTCTAGGGGATCGTTTGATTGTCGCTCTTAATAGCGACCATTCCGTAAAAAGATTAAAAGGAAAAACAAGGCCCATCAATTCTCAAGAAAAAAGGGCGGAGATTTTGGCAGCGCTAAAATTCGTGGATTGGGTGACTATATTCAACGAAGACACTCCGGAAGAACTTATCAAAAGCGTTTCCCCGGATTTTCTGGTCAAAGGCGGCGATTACAAAGTGGAAGATATAGCCGGCAGCGACCATGTTAAAAAAACCGGGGGTAAGATTGTCCTTATACCTTTGGCATTAGAAGAAAGTTCCACTAAAATAATTGAGATATTAAAAAATAACCTTGAATAAATTTATTTTTTTAATCCAGGAAATTGCCGGGGGGAAAACCATTTACCGTTCTTTTTTTAATTATTATTTTTGGAAACACTGCCGCAATGCCACAGACCGCGTTATAGATTTAGCGTCGGGCAAACAACCAAGTTATTATAAATACCTTGATAATAATTTGAAATTAATCAGAGCCGACAACAACCCAGAATCAAAACCTGATGTTATTGTTGATTTAAATAATAAACTTCCTTTCCAAGATAGTGAATTTGAAAATGTCTTTCTTTTTAACATAATTTACATATTAGAAAATCCAGAAAAAACTTTTGAAGAGTGTTTTCGTATTTTAAAAAATAGCGGCTCCTTTTATTTAAGTTCGCCTTTTATTTTTAACGAAGCTAGAGAGCCCCATGATTATCAACGCTTTACCTCCGAGGGCCTGACTCGCCTGCTGATAAAAGCCGGTTTCAGCAATTATAAAATCATTCCCATGGGGGAGAGATTCACCGCCGCCCTTTCGCTAATTCACAAATTTATTTTTTTCAGAATATTTCAACTGCCTTTTTTTGCTCTGGCGTTTTTTATGGATGGACTGGTGACTAAAAATATTAAAACCAACCATCCCTGTCCTTTGGGTTATTTTTGTGTTGCTAAGAAATAATTTTAGCTCTAACAACGAAAGAAAGGGCAAATAAAGCAGGCCACCACTTAGCAAGTAATTTAAATAATTTGCCCGCAACAAAAATATTTTCTTTATAAGAATTAATTCTAACGTCAACTGATGCCAAACCGTTTTCTTTTAGCATCTTGTTTAAAATATTATGGTTAAACCAATAAATATGGCCTTTTTTAGGAATATTGTTTTCCGGCGCTCTACCCAGTAGCATCTGAAGCCGAGCTGAAAGTGAATTAAAATTAGGAACACTAATCACAACATACTCTTTGGAAATTCTAACCATTTCTTTTAATAGATTTTCTGGAAAATAAAGATGCTCCAGAACGTCAAGAGCAACTACATATTGAAAAGTTTTATTCCTAAAAGGCAAAGGAGTTTTAGTCAGATCGTAAAGTTTTATTTCAATGCCTTTAGTCCGGCATTTTTCTGCCGCCGCTTCGGAAAAATCAACGCCGACGCCAATAATTCCCTTTTCTTCAAGTTTTTCTAAAAGAAAACCATCGCCACAACCCAAATCCAGCACCTCTCCGCTATCAATTAACTCCAGAGCTTTCCGATGCATAAAATTAAGCCCCTGATTTTTCTTCTCCCATCTTTTATTTTCAAATTTAACGTTTTCCATAATTATTTTTTCCAGTAGTTAAATTTTTGTTTGCCTATTTTAACTATTCCCTTGAATTGGCCAAAATCAACTCCAGCGTCAATGGAATTGCGAGGAATTAAAAAAGTATCGGTTATAGAATTGACTGCTCCGGGCTTATTGCCATAGCCAAATTTATAATATTTCTTAGTTATCAATTTTACACGTTCATCACAATCTCCATGAGGATAAGCCACTGAATCAACCTCTGCGCCTAATATATTCTCCAGCAACTCTTTAGAAGTCTTTAGTTCATTTTCTATCTCCTCCTCATTAAGTTGAGACAACCGACGATGATGATGGCCATGCGAACCGAATTTAACTAAACCGCTAGCAAGCATCTCTTTAATTTCTTGTTCGGATAACATCTCCATTTCTAAACCCTCTTTTGTGGTCACGCTCTTTCCGATGTTAGCTGTATTAATAAAAATAATAGCCGGCACATTAAACTTTTTTAAAATAGGATAGGCATTTCGGTAGTTATCTCTAAAGCCATCATCAAAAGTCACAGTAATATTTTTTAATCCTCCCCAACTTATATATTCTATCTGCTTTGCAAATTCCGCCGGCTTAACGGTAGAAAATTTATCATTCTCCCCCACCGAGTGGTACATTAAAACAACCCTTTTCTCCGAGGTAAAAATGAGCGCTATTTTATAAAACAGATTTTTTAAAAAGTTCTTCATAATCATTTAAATATTTTTCTTCTGAAAAAAAACTTTCGGCAAACTTTTGCCCATTGCCCGCCAGCTTTTGGATAAGCTCATCATCGGTCATAATCCGCTTTAAAATTGAGGCCAAACCAATTTTGTCTCCAGCCGCAAAAAGCAGTCCCGTCTCTCCGTCCTTAATCATATCTGGTATACCCCCCACTCGACTGCCAATAACTGCCAAACCAGCCGCCATCGCTTCCAGAATAACCCTGCCTAATGCCTCGGAGTAAGAAGGCAAGACCAAGATAGCGCATTCGGACATTTTTTCAGCCAGTTCTTTTTGAGAAATTTTACCCAAAAACAAAACCCTCTCTCGGTCCTTTAACTTACCTGCGTAATCTTTATCCTTCTCCTCACCAACAATAAAAAGATTAACATCTGGAAATTCAGAAGAAATTTTATCAAAAGCGTCTATTAAAATATCAACGCCTTTAAGGGGAATAATATCTCCGGCAAAAATAATATTCTTCTCGCCACTCCTTCTTTGAGCCGCCGCCTTAAAAACACTAATGTCAGTCCATGCGGGAAATTTAACAACTGTTTTACCAACGCTCCATTTTATTAATTGATCAACGGTGGCCTTAGAAACACCCCGCAAGATATCGGCTTTACTCAAAGCAAAATGCGCCATTTTTTTCATAATCCAGAAGTAAACCCTCTCTCCTAAAATTTTCTTTCGCAGAAAAACAGCTCTTTCAAAATCTCCATGGCTTTCTATAATTAATTTAATTTTTTTACCAAAAAAACTGGCAAAAATTTTTGCCCAAGCGCCGGTAAATCCTTCGTAAGAGTCTTCGGCAACAATAATCTTCGCGCCTTTTGTAAAAATAAGCCAAAGAGACAATTTCAAACCGAAGAAAAACATTAATAATCGGCGCATAAATGCAAAGGGCAGACGAGGAGCAAGATAAAAAACAGCGTGATTTTCGAATCTTTCAAATTTTCCCCGCGTTGAATAACCTATAACAAAAATTCTTCCTAATTTTGACAAAAGAGAAAACTTTTTAGCGGAAGTCTCATCTAAAGGACAACTATATTTTGTTTTTCCTAAAAAAATAATAGCTCGCTTGGATAAAAACTTGCGCTGATAATAAAAATCCAGCCAACCGCTTAACCTTAATCTCCACCAAAGATTAGAGTGTTTAATATTAAGGCTGTCCCGATGTAAATAAAATCTATTAGCGCCCCTATTTAAGAACCCCGGCACGATAGTAAACGCCCCATTAAAATTATTTTCTTTCAAAACAGAAACGGCTTTTTCTGAAGTATTAGATAGTTGGCCAAAAGGATAGGCGAACCAGATGATTTTTTTGCCAGTCCACTCCTCTAAAGTTTTTTTATCACTTGTTATTTCCTCCTTAGAACAATCCCTACCCAAATCCATATGGTGGACTGTATGTCCGCCGATATCAAAGAGCGAATCGCCGGCTAAATCTTTTAACTGGTCTACGGTCAAAGGAAACAGTCTTCTATTTCTTTTTAAAAATCGCTTTCTAAAATCAGCCGCCGCTCCCCCATGTAAACCGATAAATCCAGAGCAAACAAAAAATGTCGCTGGTATTTTCAACTCCCGAAGGGCTGACGCAACAATTTCATGCCAAGAAGCGTATCCATCGTCAAGTGTAATAGCAATTTTACTCTTGTTATTCTGGTCTTGTTTAAGAATCTTCTCCAAAGAAACGATTTCGTATCTTTTTTGTAGCCATTCCATTTTCTCCCTAAATTTTTTTCCATCATTAATATCATGAAAAGCAATAACTCTATTTTTCGGCCAATTTATTTCGCTGATAATTTTAAAAATAAGCGATTTTATGGAATGCCCTTCTTTTACAATCAGACTCAAATCCCCCGGCTTATCAAAAAGCAAAGCCTTATCCAATTTTTCCATCTGATCTTCAATATCCTCCCCCTTAATTATAAATTTTTCCTTTATGGCTTCTGGTAAAATCTCCTCTACGCAATTGTTCGGAGTAAGCACCGGCAAACCACACGCTAACGCTTCTACCACCGCCTTATCCAAAGCGCCATCATTAAAACTGACAAAAACCCTGTGGCTATTTAGAATTTGCGGCAGTTCATCATGCTTTGTCCGCCCGTGCCATTGCACCAAATCCTCAACCCCAAGGATTTGAGACAAATTTTTAAGGCTATCGGCGTATGCCTTATCTTTTTCCAGTACCGGGCCATAAATATGCAACTTAAGCGGAGTTTGATATTTGCGATTATAACTGGCTAAAAGTTTAATCGCCTTTTCCAGTCGCTTCACCGGAGAAATTCTGCCCACTGTCACTAAGTCCCCCGCCTTATCAAGACCTAATGGTCTGAATTCTTCCGTATCAACTCCCTGTCCAACAATACGCACTTTGCGCGATTTTAAAGGAAAAGCATTTTTAGTAGAGGCAAATATAAGATTATCGCAAAAGTAGGCATAAAAACGCATCATTGGACCGATGCGCGGATGCGATTTCCATTGATAAACCGGCTTCCTCCAAAATAGTTTAAAAGGCAAAAGCAATAATGGATAAGGCCCGCCCATATAAATAAAAAAATAGTCGGTCTCTTTGATGTGCTTTAATATTTCTCTGTAAAAATTAATAAATTTCGCTAACTTTCCTCCTCTTACGTGGCGGACTCCAACCTTTTCTGAAAAATTAAAATCGCCTCTCCTTAGAGTCAGAACGGTTAATTTTTCTATGGCGGAATTTTTGCTAAATTCTTCTATCCAACTGACAGTCGTTGCCAGTATTGGATCATTGATATCAACCGCTTCGCAGATAAAAATTACCTTGGCCATTGTTTTATTTTATATCCCAATAAAAATTCTAATTCCTCAACTTCGCCTTTCAACATTTCCCAAACAATCTTTTCTTCCTCCTCGCTTAAAATCGGCTCCCGGTCGCCCCCTTTTTCAGTATTTACCTTTTTTAAAATTATGGTTGGCAGTCCACTTTTCTTAATCATCCACCACAAGCCCTGCAAACCGTTGTTCCTTAAAAAATCAGAAACATTAATAAATAATCTATCCAACCAAATAAATTTTGGTATTCTGCCTTCGTTAACTTTTTTATTAAGATAAACCGGCCGGAAATTAGCAGGTACTCCGATAAATTCATAAACTCTCCTAATAAATGACCCAGGATCTGTTAACCCGTCTTCGTAAATAAGAATTAGAATCTGGTCTTTGGGGAAAAAATTGAGATAACGTCTCAAATTTGTCGCATAGCTGCTCCTGTTTATATAATCAGGATTAATTTTTAGGGCCTCTAAGAAAAAAGTTTCTTTGGGAATTATCCCCGACTTAATATCATTAATGAATTGGGAAAAAGTCCTCTTAACCGGATTCCTTAAAGAAACAATTAATTTAATCTTCGGATATCTGTTAAAAATTCTCTCCGGCGTTTCTGGATGAGAAAAATAAGAGGTACTGCTTTCTCCTATGACTTTTTTCCCGCTGTATTTAGAAAATAATGATTCATACCAATCGTAGCCTCTGGCCCAGTTTTTCTCCCGGCTAAAAAAACTGGGCTCATCCATAGGAATGCCAACTTCCGGATGCTCGTATAAGCAAGTCGTCATCCAACGCGTTCCTGATCTGCCGGCGCCTATACCAATAAAATCAGGGCTTCTTTTCATTGCCACAAAATACCATTTTTAAATAGTTTTGACAATAGAAGGAAAACCATTATATTCTTCTTTTATGCAATTTACCCGAAAAATATTAAACGGCTTATTCATCTGGTATGGAGGGCCAAAAAGATATCACAATATATATAAAATTATTAATGAGATAAAGCCAAAAAATATAATGGAGATAGGCACCTATAGGGGAGAAAGAGGATTGCGAATGATAACCGAAGCTAAAAAATTTCACCCAGCAGAAGCAATTAATTATTATGGCTTTGACCTTTTTGAAGAAATGAAAGAAGAAACATTTGTTAAAGAAATTTCTAAAAATCCAATAACGGAAGAACAAACTAAAATAAAACTTGGTGAAACTGGCGCCAACATCGATCTCTTTAAGGGTTACACTTCATCAACCCTACCTCAGGCCTTTCCCCTCCTCCCTAAAATGGATTTTATTTTTATAGATGGCGGCCATAGCCTGGACACTGTCGCTAACGATTGGCAATGGTGTGAAAGGTTAATGCACGATAACACGGTAGTCATTTTTGACGATTATTGGAACCGCGATGACGCCGGAGCAAAACCTATAATTGAAAATTTGGATAGAAATAAATACGAAGTAGCAATATTGAATCCTCAAGATAAATTTAAAAAAGATTGGGGGGTGTTAGAAATAAATTTCGTTCGTGTCCAAAGAAAAAATACCGCGGCCTAGGCCAGCAACAACTCTCCCACCTCCGGCTCCGGAGAAACATTAGACTTCCACTTTAAGCATCTTTGATCACACAAACTCTCTTCGTCGCTCAAACCCAACACCCCGGCTTGGAGCATCCTTAACGGATTACCATGGCTGATGATTAAAATACTATGATTCTGGTGCTTACTATCTATGTCCCGCCAAGCCGCCAACATCCTTTCCTTTAAATCATTTAGGTTTTCTCCTCCGGGAGGACGTTTAACAAATTTCTCCATGTCATTTTTAAAGAAACCATCCCGCTCTTTCCAAGTTCTGCCGTTAAAAATCCCGCAATCAAGCTGCCTCAAACGGTTATCGGCAAAAGCTGGAACGTTTAAATAAACGTTGACCAATCTGCAAGTTTCACAGACCCTTTTAAAAGGGGAATGGTAAATCATATGGATGTTTAATTTCACCAGCTCCTTCCCCAATCTCTCCGCTTGCTTTAAGCCCTCGGGAGTGATATTAGATTTTTCATCAGTTTCTCTGTCCGCCGATATCCAGCCACCGACATTATGGTCGGATTGGACATGACGCATAATAAGATAATTATTCCCCATTTTAAAAGTCATTATAATGAAAATTTTATTTATTGTCACCCAGTCGGAATTAGGCGGCGCCCAGCGCTGGATTTTTGATACGGCTACTCATTTGGATAAAAATAAATATCAAATTGCCGTCGCCTCTGGCGGCAACGGCCCCTTGTCGGCAAATTTACAACAAAAAAATATTACCGTTTTCAGGCTCAAATATTTGGCCAGAAACATCAGTCCCTTCACCGACTTTTTTAGCTTGCTGGAAATTTACCGCCTTATTAAAAAAGAAAAACCTGGCATTTTACAGCTCTGCAGCACCAAAGCCGGTTTTCTCGGCTCCATCTCCGGCAAGCTAGCCCATGTACCAAAAATAGTCTATCGCATCGGCGGCTGGAGTTTTAATGATCCTCGCCCTCGTTGGCAAAATTTAATTTTTTTATGGCTAGAAAAATTAACCGCGCCATTTAAAGATAAGATTATTGTCAATTCCCAATATGATTTTAATCAAGCGATTAAATTAAAAATATGTCCTAAAGAAAAATTAATTTTAATTTATAATGGCATAAATTTGGAAGAGATAAGTAATGCTAGTGTTTTTTCTAACGATGAGACCCACCTTATAAAAATAGGCGCTATCGCTAACAACTATCCCGCTAAAGGGCTTAAATATTTATACAAAGCCATGGACTTGATAGAAAAAAATAATAAATTAGAACTTCTAGTTATTGGCAAAGGCACAAAAATTGGACCCAAAGACGACCCTTGGCAATATTTCGCCGAACAGGGCGGTATTGGTATTTTTGTCATCCCTTCTCTTAAAGAAGGAGTCCCCTATGTTTTACTTGAAGCTATGGCCGCCGGCCTGCCGATTATTGCTACCAAAGTCGGAGGCATTCCGGAAATCATAGCCGATAGAAAAGAAGGGTTGCTCATTCCGCCTGCTAATTCTGAAAAGATAGCCGAAGCAATAAAAACGCTTGCAGAAAATCAGGGCCTAAGAAAATCCCTAGCTCAAACCGCCAAAGAAACCGTTAAAAATTTTTCGCTGGAGAAAATGATTGCCAAATATAGCCAATTAATACTTAATCTTTAGAGCGATATCCAGTTCGCCCCATCGTTCTTTTTTTGTGAGTTCAATAATGATATCCATCTCTTTTACTAGATCTTCGCTTATATCTTTCATTCTGTCAGCGTTTTTAATAACCGCCTCCTTATTTCTCTGCCTAACATGATAAATAATATTACTGCTTAAAATAGTTATCATATTCTGATAGTCTGGTTCATTAAAATAAAGACGGCCCAATTCAAAAGCCTTGTTAATAGACGCTTCGCCTTCAATGCTGTGTCCTTGATTTGCTAAATATAAAATAGCGCCAAAAATATAGTGCGCTCTTCCGGAATTTGGACTAAGCTCTATTCCCTGTCTCGCTGTCGCCAAAGCCTGTTCCTTTTTTCCAGCAAGAACAAGAGAATAGGCATAAGTAAAATACAATTCCTGCCTTCTGGGCGACAGCTCTAGAGCCTTCTTCATAGCCACTTCAGCTTTAGTAAAATAAGACGCGTCAACCCGTCCTTTGTTGTTGTACATTTCCGCTAAACGAATAAATGAACGGGGACTGTAAGGTTCACGCCCCACATAATCTTCCATCGCCGCCAACGCCTTATTAGTCAAAAGATTAAGCTCTTCTTTTGAGAAAGCGTCCGCCCTTACTAAAAGATCTACTAATTCGCCCCTGATGGTAGATTGGACGAAAGTATAGGGCTCTAAAAAATTATCTAACTTTTCATACAAAATCTCTGTACTTCCCTGATGCCTCGTCACGTTAAAGGTTCTAGCTTGCCGATAAGGAAGGTAATTATAGGCAAAAATAGAGTAAGCTATCGGAAGTATCATAAGCGTCATTAAAACTTGAAACCAAAAACTGGAAACAAATGAGCTGTTTTGAAACTGATTATTTCTCTCAATAACTAATATAAAAACCAATCCCAAAGAAACGAAGAACATTAAATAACTGTTAACCTGATCAAAAACAAAAAGATTCTGAACAAAATAAGCAACGAACAAAAAACTTAGAATAGCGCTTAGTTTTTTGTCGCCGTTTTTTATTAAATAGAAAAATACCCAGCCGAATATTGTTAGATAAAGCGCTAACCCTAACAAGCCCTGCATTACTGCCACATCTAAAATCTTGTTATGGGCCCGATCAAACCATGAAGCTTCGTAGAGCAAATAGTCGGGATTGTAATATTTATTGTAGGCAATCTCCACATTCTCTAACCCCCATCCCAAAATCGGCTTTTCTTTTAAAGCTAATCCAGCTGTGCTTATTGATATCAATCTTGTCTGCACTGTCGGATGTTTCCAAGAAACTCTGGCCACTCTATTCAATCCCGGAATCTTCTGCCACACAGAACTGCTTCTAGTCGCCCAAAAGCCAGCCATTGATAAAAAAATCAAAATTACTGCCAATAAAAGATATTTCTTGGTTAAAACAACTCGCCAATAATAAGCTCCGATAAAAACCAATCCTGCCAATAAACCTACCAAGGCTCCCCTAGTGCTTGATAAGAACAGCTCCACGAAAAAAAGAATGGCGGCTAATAAAGAGAAATACCTCCAAAAACTTCTTTTTTCTGAATTAATAAAAATTAATATGGCTAAAGGCAGGAGAAATAAAAAATGAGTTCCCAGATAAGAAGAGTTGCCTAAGAAAGCATCGGGTCTTGGATTAACAGAGAAAGCAAAGGGAAATCTATCCCAGCCAAAAAACTGAAGAAAGCTGTAGAAAACAATTATTGTTCCCGCAACCAGAGTGGTTTTTATATACAAAAACCACTCTCTTTTCTGAAAAACAACCGCTGCCATTACAAAAAAAGCCAGATAATGTAGCCAGCCAAACAACCCCTCCATTCTTTCCGCCTCCCCCCAAAACGCCCGATAAACATTATCTGCCAAAAAAGTGCTTATAGCCGCTGAAACAAAAAACAACAAAACAAAAATAAACAACGGCTGTTTTATTAATGCCAGCATTCTATTTTTCAAATCAGCTCCTCTGATAAGCTCAACTATAAATAAAATTAAACCCAACTCTACCAACGCCCTAAAGAAAAAAGCTTTTCCAGTAACAAAGGGAAAAATAAGCGACGGCGTATAAATCAAGGGCGTAACAGCCGTTGCAAGAAGCAAAAACTTCAAAATTCTCTGCATAATATTCTTTGGATATATTAATCAAAACAACGATAAAACAAAAGCCCCCGTCCGCCGACTGGCGGAGCGGGGGGCTTTTGTTTCGTTTCAGTCGTTACAGATTTACAGATATTCAGCTTTCAAGACTACTAACTGCTCTTGACCAAAGCTTTAGAGCCAGACGGTAAGGTCTTGACGTTAAAGCCGTTGTGCCAATCGGCAGAGGTAGCGCTGTGAGGAAGGACGCCGCGATCGCTCCAAACGAAGGAATCGCCGTCATTCTCTTGAGCTACTCTACCAGCAGCAGCGTCATAGCCCGTCTCATCTCTCTTCAACTTGGTAACCAAGGAGGCGGAGGTGGAACCGACAGCAGAGACGTCAAGCAGTAAGGAGTAGGTCTTGGACTGACCGGCAGAAATTCTTTCTGGGGTTGTCAAAGCAATAACGCCTTCACCGCCTGTAGCCGCCACAGTCTTTGTTGCTAAGCTCAAATCAGTACCGCTATATCTCAAAGTAATGGTGTTCGCCGTTAGGGTCGCACTGCTAAGAGAAGCGGTGAATTCGATTTGAGACCACTCAACGTCGCCGTTAGTGTCAGCTGCGATAGTAAACTTCAGAGCTTCAACTTCGCCAGCGGTCAAGACAGAGCTTGATGGGCTGGAAACAGTGACGGTCGGAATAGTCTTGTACAATCTCTTGACGTTGGCCGCGCCAGCGCCGGTAAGAGTTGTTAATTGAGTAGTTCCGGCCACACCTTCAAAGTTGGCAGTAGAGATGTAGGCATTCAAGCTTGTGCCAGTGTTGGCACCGCCGGTAACGCCAGTTACATCAGCCATCAAAGCCCTAACTTCAAGTTGCTTGGTAGTATCGCCAGGAGCAGTAAAGAGGCCGTTGCGGTTTTCAAATTTCACCGCGCCGGCATCAGCGCCGCTACCAGCGGGCACGCCAGACATAAGCAGAGTGTTACCATCATAAACTCGGATTTCTTTCACCTCTTCGTTCAACGCCGTGGTGGTCGTTGTGCCAGAGGTAGCAACACCAATCTTGATCTTAGTGACTTGCACCGCCGCATTAGCGGCAAAGAAGTCATACCTAGCCAGTAATCGCTCGCCATTGGCGGCAACTAAGCCAGCTTCAGTGTCTTGATCGGTAACCGCGTCAACCCGAATAGTCGGAGCAGTGACAGTTACTTTAACAGCCGCTGTGTCGTTAACCGCACCAGTTAGAGACAGAGTGTTACCTTCAATATCTACCGCCGTTAAATCAGTGCTCAAATCAGCAAGACTAACGAAGTAGGCATTGGTAGCAGTGGCGTCTGTGGCTATAGAATCAGCCTTAACAACCACCTTCACAGTCGCGCCTTCCGGTATGGTGTACTCAATATTGCTAAAGGTAGCAGTATTAAGACTGGAGGCGGTCGCGAAGTTTTGCTTGGTAGCTAACGATTGATCGCCGATAAAGATACCAATGGTTCTCAAGTCATTAATCAACTGAGCATCAGTACCAGCATCACCGGCCGCAGAAGAAGCGGTAAGCTTCAAGCTGGTAATCTTAACCGGACCGTTAACAGCTTTCAAGTTAAAACCGAACAGAGATTCATTAAGCGTACCCTTGACCACATTGTGTGAGGCCGGAGTACCACTCAAAGTCACATCTAGACTGACAGCTTTAACCGTCTGGGTGTTACCAACAATGTCCGCGTTAGGAACGATATCGGCTTGAGCAACAAACTGATTGTTGTCCAAGTTCTTGATATCGCTGGCGCCAATCTGGTTGAAAGTAACCTTAATGGAGTCGCTAGCATCGTTGTCAGGATCAACATCGGCCGTTACCAAGAACCTTCTTGATGTGCCGGCGGAAATGTTGATGAAGTCAGTGACAGAAGTATTACCATCAGCGGTAATATCGCTGGCACTGCTAACAGCCGCGCCGGTAGAAGCGTCAACAATCTTCCAATCGTTGAACCCCTCGCCAGTGCCAATGTTAGTGACATCATTGTTAAAGACCAGTTTCCTAATCTCAACATTGTTCTTAGCGGCAATAGTGAAGTCAAACAGAGTCACATCTTGAGCTTTAGCTGGGATGTCCCGAGTCGCTGGACCATTGAAAGTAACGGTCACCTCAGCGCCTCTTAATGTCAATACGTGGTGGTCGCTGGGGTCAGAGTCAAACGCAGTGCTTGTAACAGTCACTCCGTAACCATAAGTCGCGCCCGTCGCGTAGAAGTCATTAGTGACGTCCAAATAAAACTTGATAGTCTCATCTTTCTTCGCTAAAGGACCAATATCGCCGTAAACCTCAAAAGTCCTATTTTGTCCCTTTAAGATTTTAAACGGATTAGCCAACTCTAAGACATATAAGTCTCGGCCAACATGGCCTGCAACAGAGGCAACGGTTTGGCCAGCCTGCATCATTTTGACATTTGTTACGTTAGCAGAGTTGATGCTACCCGCCTGGGTAAGCACTACCCTCTTGACCCACAAATCTTCAGTTGCACCCGCAGTCACTTTAAACTCAGAAAGCTTAGCTCCCACCTGGCCAACCGTCGGGTTGGAAAGAGAGCTTTGTTTGGCAACAGTTACCGAGCCAACAGTAGCGCCGGCAATAACCATCTGGTTGCCCTTTAAGGGAACAGCCAACTCGTTGCCATTAACCTTTATCAAGTTAAAGGCGTTGATATTGCCGCCGGTAGCTGTAGCACTCATATCAGCCGCCAAGGTAAATGTCCTAGAACCATTAACAACTAGGTTAAGGTTAGTGAAATCTACCTCATGGGAGGTGGAGTTCAGGCTCTTGCCCGTGGTTAATCTGTTACTGCCCTCATAAACCTTTACACCGCTGCTAGCAAAGTCAGCCGTAGCTCCCAAACCAACTCTCTTGAAGGTTAAGGAATTAAGCGTGCCATTGCCATAAACGGCAAATTTCATGTATGGGGCTTCAGCCGCGCCAATCGGGATATTAGAGCTCGGAACATTATCAGCCGCTAAAGCGAAAGATAATCCTGCCGCGCTAGGAATTACTGGAGATCCAGGAGCTGTCGGGACAGATACGGACGTAGCGGGAGCTCCCCCTAGCAAAGCGTTAACTTTTGCTCTTGTAGAAGCGCCAAAATAGCCAGTTCCTTTAGTCAAACCAACAGGCCCTAAAATATCAGACGCGTATTTGTCCTGAAACTTCGCAACAGCCGCTTTGGTCAAAGAACCAAAGTACTGCGATTCCTTTCCAGGAGAACCAGCGCCAGAAGAAGCGACTCTAGTGCTCGGATCAGCATTCAAGAACATCTGCATGTACATAACGGCGGAACCAGTGCTACCAACAGTGAGGTTGTCGGTAAACTTGTATCCAGCCGGAATACCAGCAGTTGATCCAGAAGGAGCCGAAGTGCCTTGCAAAACGTCTAATTGAGAGGTCAACTGAGCGATTAACGCCTGAAGTTGAGAAATCTCGCTAGCGCTGCTTTGAGCTAAGGCAATAGGCATAAAAGCCGATGCTCCTGTGAGCCAAACAACAGTCGTTGTAGATAATGCAATCGAAGTAATCTTAGATATAGATTTACTCATTTATAAATTATTATTTTTTATACGACTTTGTAATTTTATAATTTGCCATATTACCTTAATTCTTCATCGACCTTGTTCAAATAAAGGTAATCGCTAATAACAAAAAATCCGACAGAGTCGGAGGCCAAACCAAAAAACATAGGCTCAGGCCTCACTCTGAACCATCTATTCCGGATAATTGCTATCCGGACATACTATATTAATGTAGCTGGAATGTCAATAAAGACAGCTAAACACAGAAAAATCTGGGGTTCTACTAAAGGAAACGAAAAAAGGCTTACTTTATTACGATTTTACGAAGTAAGTAGTCCCCGGACCGCTGTCTCCTACTCTAGCAATTAAATTCTGATTGATAAGTTTCTGAAGATCATAGCGCAAAGTTCTTTCGCTGACCTCGGGAAAACTGGATGTTAAATCCTTTAATTGACATCCTTCGCCATCTTTTTGCCGGATTTTTTCTATAATTGCCGATTGCCGGATTAGAGGTTTAACCCCGTTTTCATTATCATTTTCATCACTTTCACTAAATATAGTTGATAAATCCGGCAATTTGTCTAAGCCATATGTTTGCCGGATTTCCGAATCGACTGTGGATAACTCCTTAATAATTAAACCGGCGTTTATGGGCTCTATTTCAAAAATTAACTGGCTAAAATTTATAAAAGATTTAAGAACCTTAATAGTCTTCAGAGATTTTTCAAAATCTCCAAAAGAAACATCCTCCAACAACTCCAAAGACCACCTCTCCAGCTTAGACCTTAAATCAGATCTTCTAACATAAACAGCGGACCTCAAAATAGAATAAGCCAGCTCCCTTGCTTTGTGCTCCAGAAACATTTCCTACCAGTGTAAAAATGTTTTAGTATATTGTCAAAGTATGGCTAGGTATTTTTATAGAATTTCACAAATATTTATTTATATTGCTCTCGTCAGCTTAATTCTCATCAACAAATCCCTTTTTTATCCTTTTATATCCGGTAAGATTATTTGGTTCCGAACAGCGGTGGAGATATCATTGGCTTGTTTTTTAATATTTTTAATATTAAACAAAAATTATTGGCAGAAAATCAAAAGCCGGTTGTTCCATCCAGTAAGCTCGGCGGTGATAGTTTTCACTATTATCTTCCTTGCAACTTCTTTTTTGGGCATTAACCCCCAAAATAGTTTTTGGTCAAACTTTGAGAGAGGCGAGGGAGGGTTTCAAATTATCCACTACGCTTTATTTTTTCTCTTAACTTGCGTTCTTTTCCAAACCAAATCCGACTGGCGCCGCCTCTTTTACTTCTTATTTTTCATCACTTTTCTAGTAATGCTTTATGCCACAGGCCAAATCCTCTCTCTGGATTGGTTTATAGCAAAAAATCTGACCCCATCAGGAACTTTTGGCAATGCTTCCTATCTAGGAAGCTTTCTTTCCATCGCCTTCTTTTTTCTTTTTTGGACACTAATTGGCAACAAATCAAGAATAACTCAGATAATGTTGGGAGGATTGTTCCTGATGATGGTTTACGTTTTTTATAAATCAGACACCTCGGCCGCCCTGGGCGCCTTGCTTATAGGGTCGACGGTTATCTTCTTTTCAACCTTTTGGCGTAAATCAAACTGGCACAAGATAATTATCTTACTAGCAATTGTCGTTTTCTTAAACACTTCTTTCTTTTTAGTGTGGAAATCAAAAAATGGAGAAGTTGTCAATTCTCTCCAGCCTCGTTTGTGGACCTGGGGTTCAGCTCTGGCTGGCTTTATGGAAAAACCGATTTTGGGTTGGGGAGCGGAAAATTTTCCCTATGTTTTTGATAAATACTACAATGCCAACCACTTCGGCAAAGAAACTTGGTTTGACAGAACGCACAACATTCTCCTTGAGTATTTGGTAGCTGGCGGAATAATATTACTCCTCTCCTATCTTCTGATATTCTTTTTTTACTTTAAATATCTTTTCAAAATAAAGGGGCGGGGATTGGAGTGGAATTTATTTCTGGTCGTTCCCTTGGTCTATTTAATTCAGGGCTTGACTCTTTTTGAAACTCTGCCTATTTATATATCTCTCTTCCTTTTTTTGGCTTTGTTTATAAATTATTCGCTGGAATTTCAAGGCAATCAGCCGGAATTTAAAGACACTGCTTATAAAATAATCACGCCTGTGGCTTTATTAACGATTCTTCTTGCCTCATTATTTTTTACCAGCTACCTTCCTCTAAAAAAAAATAAATTGACTATTAGCGCCTCTGATACCAGCGGTAAACCTCTGGAAGAAATATACTCTCAATTCTCCAAAGCGTTAGTTTTTTACTCTCCTGTCGGGCAGGAAGAGTTAAAGAACAGCCTCTTTTTTACAACCTACAATATCTTTAGCTTCATCCAAAAAGAAAAATCTCCTCTGGGTAATAACAAAGAATTTATCGGAAATATCATCACCTTTAATCGGCAATGGTTTGAAAAAAACCGTTCTAATTACTTCGGCGTAAAAAATCTTTATGCCTTTACCTCTACTCTACTCAAAGCTTTTGAAATCACTGATGATAAAAAATACTTATCCGAAGCTAAGGAATTGGTTGAACGAGGAGTGAAGCTGGCTCCCAGCCGGCTGGAGTTTATTAAACAACAGATGATTATTGCTCGGATAGAGAAAGATAATCAGGCGCTAAAAAACCTGGAGTTAAAACTAAACAAGCTAAGGCCTGATATTATTCACGTTGTTACAGAGTCCAACTAGAAGTTAAAAAGATTATTGCCAGTAAAAATAGAAAAACGCCGATATCTTTGATTAACAGCCGGCGATTGATATTTTTTTGGTGGTAATTAGCTAATAAATCCAGCAGTAAAAGTATTGATAAGATAACCAGATTAGAGGAGTTTAAAAAGCCTATCGGCAGCCAATTAACCACCCAAAGCAGTTGGCTAATAATAAAAACAACAACCAAGATGAAAACTGGCGGCAAAACGGCCGTAAACAACTCCCTTACTAAAATAAATATTAATCCTGCGAACAAAAGCCAGCTAAGGAAAAACCACTGTGATTTATCCACTATAAAATAACTAATCAGCAAGAGATAAATCAAAGAAATTATCAGGATGGCGTGCCATTTTTTCCGATTTACCAATACCATATTTTTCACTCCCAAGATTATAAAAAACAAAAAGGAAAAAAAGGCCGCCAAAAAAATCCGCAGAAGAAAAATATCAGCCCCCGCCATCCACAAAGCTAAAAATAAAAAAACCGCAAATGAATAAAAGAAAGTGAAAGCGTTTAGCAGAGGCCGAAAGTAAAGCCACAATGCCGCCACCAAAAAAGCCCAAGGCGACCAGAGTAAAGCAAGACCGGAAATAAAGACCTTAAACGCTAATTGAAATATCTGATTGTTTAAAACTAATTTTAGCCCTGCCGCCATCTTTAAGCTGTCCCCTAATTATCTTATCCGCCAACTTATCCATAATCACCTTCTGAATCAAACGCCTTATGGGACGGACGCCATAATCGGAGCTGAAGCCGTTGTCCACAATATACTTTTTGGCAGAATTATCAATAGCCACTTTTATGTTCTTGGCGGCTAATAGTTGTTTAACTTTAATTAATTGGATATCAACAATCTTCTCAATTTCTTTACGCCGCAAAGAATTAAAGACGATTATATCGTCAAGGCGGTTTAAAAATTCCGGCCTGAATTTTTCCCGCAAAGATTGGATGACAATCTCCTTAAATTCCGCCTCCTTGTTTTTTAAACTATCATCTTCAGAAGCCGTCAGGCTAAAACCCAGATTATTAATCTCCTTAAAATGTTGGCTGCCCACATTAGAGGTCAAAATAATGATAGAGTTCTTAAAATTTATTACCTTGCCCTTGTTGTCGGTTAATCGGCCATTATCTAAAACCTGAAGCAAAATATTGAAGACCTCAGGGTGGGCCTTTTCTATCTCATCAAACAAAATCAAACTGTAAGGCCGATGGCGGACAACCTCCGTCAACTGGCCGCCCTCGTCAAAACCAACATAGCCCGGAGGAGAGCCTATCAGCCGTGAAACGGCATGCCGCTCCATATACTCAGACATATCTATCCTTATCAAAGCTTTTTCATCATTAAACATAAACTCTGCCAATGTTTTAGCTAGCTCTGTTTTTCCCACGCCCGTGGGGCCTAAAAACATAAAAGAGCCCAGCGGCCGACTGTCGTCGGCAAGCCCTGCCCGGCTTCTCCGTAAAGCATTTGCAATAACATTAATAGCCTCTCTCTGGCCGACCACACGCTTTTCCAAAACATCCTCTATTCTTGATAATTTATCCGCCTCGGTTTCCAACATCCTGTTAACCGGAATACCGGTCCAGCGGGAAACAACGGTGGCTACATCTTCCTCGTCTACCGCTTCCTTCAAAAATCTGTCCCCTTCTTTATTCTTAGAGCGATTGGCATATTTCTTTTCAAAACTTTTGTATTCTTTTTCCGCCGCCGGCAACTGGCCATAGAGAATTTGGGCAACCTCCTCCAAACTGCCCTTTCTTTCAGCTAACTCCGCCTGCCGCTTCAGGTCGTCCAACTTCCTCCGTAAATTATGCAAATCCTCAAAAGCGATTTTTTCGGCATGCCAAGCGCTGGAAAGTTCGTCATTTCTCTCCTTAAAGCCAGCTAATTGTTTATCAATTTCTGCTAACCGCGCCTTGTTTTTTTCTCCGCCCTCGCTTAATAAAGCGGAACGCTCAATTTCTAAACGAGTTATCTCCCTTCTCACCTTGTCTATCTCTCTCGGCAAGCTCTCCGTCTCCAAACGCCGAGCTGCCGCTGCCTCATCCATTAAATCTACCGCCTTGTCCGGTAAAAACCTGTCAGTAATATAGCGGGCTGATAAATTTACCGCCGCCACCAACGCCTCATCGCTGATTCTTAAACCGTGATGAATTTCATATCTCTCTTTAAGGCCTCTTAAAATAGCAATCGCATCTTCAATATTTGGCTCTTCAACTAAAATCGGCTGGAAGCGCCTCTCTAAAGCGGCATCTTTTTCTATATAACGCTGGTATTCTCTTAAAGTAGTGGCGCCTATGGCCCTTAACTCCCCTCTTGCCAAAGAAGGCTTTAATAAATTAGAAGCGTCAATAGCCCCCTCGGCCGCGCCGGCTCCTACGATAGTGTGCAATTCATCAATAAAAAGAATAATGCGGCCAGAAGAATTAATCACCTCTTTGATAAAAGCTTTGAGCCGATCCTCAAACTCGCCTCTGAATTTGGTGCCGGCAATCAAAGAACCGATGTCCAACATAATCACCTCCTTATCTTTAAGAGTTTCGGGCACATCTCCGGCAATAATCCTTTGAGCTAATCCTTCCACAATCGCCGTCTTTCCCACTCCCGGCTCTCCAATTAAAACCGGATTATTTTTAGTGCGGCGAGAAAGTACCTGGACCAGCCGCCTCAACTCCTCGCTTCTGCCAACCACCGGATCAAGCTTACTGCCTCTGGCCTGCTGGGTAAGATTAACCGCATATTTTTCTAAAACCTGGAACTTGCTCTCCGGCATCTCATCGGTCACTCGCATTGATCCTCGAAGCTGGGCCAATGTTCTTAGTAAAGTCTCCCGCCGCACGCCAAACCTCTCCAGAATATCATTGGCGCTGGAAGCGGTGTCCACAACACTTAGCAATAAATGCTCGCAAGAAATGAACTCGTCTCTTTGCGTCAAAGCAATTTTTGCCGCCCGATCCAGAGTCTTAATAATTTCTTGCGACAGATAAAGCTGGCCGACATTGCTATTGGCAAGAATTTTAGGCATGCGATTCATTTCCATCTCCAACTCCTGATTGAGCGCCTCCAAATTAACTCCCGCCTTTAATAACATGGGCTGGACCAACGATTGGCCATCGCTGATAAGGCTGGCTAAGAGATGGATGGCTTTAAACTCGCCATGATTTCTCTGCGCGGCTAAATCCTGAGAATTTTGCAAAGCCTCTTGGGCCTTAATAGTAAAACGATGAAATGATTTCATACGATATACAATTTTCGCTCATATTCTAAGATAAAAACTCACAAAAGTCAATAAAATTACCTTCATTTTATTCTATCATATCTTTTAAGACTTAATTACTTCCAAATCTTTTCTTAAAAACATCTAAAACAAAGTCTATTTCCTTCTTGGTTGTTTGGCGTCCCAAGGAAAATCTTAAACTGCTGTACGGCCGGTCGCCGCTATAACCCAAAGATTCAATCACATAAGAAGGCTTGACGCTTCTGGCCGAGCAGGCCATTCCCGAAGAAACCGCCACTCCCATCAAATCAAGTTCTATTAATAAATCCTGCGCCGGCCTGCCGGGAAAATAAATATTCAGATTGTTAGGCAAACGTTTTTCCAGAGAACCGTTAAGCTCAACATTGGGCAGTATTTTTTTTATTCCCTGCCATAAATAATTGCGCAAAAATCCTACTCTTTTAGCTTCTTTAATCCGCGTTTTTTCCGCCAACTCCACCGCCACGCCAAAAGCAATTATATAAGGAGTATTTTCCGTCCCTCCCCGCAAGCCATACTCCTGCAAACTGCTTCCGCTTATCAAGGGACTGAGCAAACCCTTGTCCCTGGTATAAAGAATGCCTATGCCCTTTGGCCCATAAATCTTATGGGCGGAAAGGGTCATAAAATCAACTCCTATTTTCTCAACATCGCACCGCAAATATTGAAAGGCCTGGACGGCATCGGAGTGGAAAAGGGGATAAATATTATTTCCTCGAAAATCTTTAATAATTTTTGCTACGCCCTCAATTGGCTGAATAGTTCCAATCTCGCTGTTGGCATACATTACTGAAACCAAAATCGTATTTTTATTTAGGGAAGATTTTAGTTTTTTAACATCAATTATCCCCTCGCGGCTTATGGGGATATAGACAACTTCCGCGCCGTAATGCCCCTCCAAATCGCGGCACGCCTCCATCACCGATTGATGCTCAAAAGCGGAAACAACCACCCTCGCTGGTTTCTTGTTTTTAACATTTTTAACAACGGCGCCTTTCAGTGCCAAACTATTGGCCTCGCTCGCCGAACCGGTAAAAATTATATCTTTATAATCGGCGCCGATCGCCGCCGCAATCTTCCGCCTCGCCTCATAAACCGCCGCCGACGCCTCCTGCCCAAACCAATGAGCCGAACCCGGATTGCCGAATTTTTGGGAAAAATAAGGCTTGGTCGCCCTTATCGCCTCCGGAGCCATCGGCGTGGAAGCGGCATAGTCCAAATAGACCCTTTTCATAACAATAAAATATAATATCGGTTGACGAATTAAGCAATTATATAAAAACCCCCGTCCGCCAAGTGGCAGACGGGGGGCTTAGCCAAGCAGTCAGCGCTGGATGTAGTGGCTGTCAGGCCGGGGCAACGGGTTGATGCTGGCGCCGTAGTGATGAGGCCGCCACTGGTGCGTGTAGTGGGAATGCGGCATCGGCGTTACCCGATAACCGTGTCCCCAACCCAACCCGCCGTAACCATAGCCATGGCCAAAATGGCCAAGACCCAAGCCGCCGCCAAACCCGACTCCCACATTGGGATATTGATAAGGCCACAAGCAACGGGTGCTGTGAGGCCTTGACGCCGGATGGTAAAGACAGGGTGTCGGTGTGCCGCAAGTGCAGACTGGCTGGCAAGTCTTGTATCCGATGTTCAAGCTCACAAAAGGCACCTCCAACCCCAGAAGGGTATGGCGCCTTTCCTGATACTGAACCCGATATGGCTGCCTTGCTCCGACATTCGGCGCCGGCTCAATCTCCGGCTTCGCCTCAATCGAGGCAATATCTGCCGGAGGAGGAGGCGCGATTTCCGCCGCCTTGCCAACCTTGGTCCGGCCTTCAGGCGCCAGAAACACTACCCCCACAACAACCGCCACTGCCACCAGTAACGCCAACACAGTCTTCATCTTCTCTCTCCTTAAAAGAGACTCAGAAAATCAACGTTCTGTGCGCATTATAGCAGGTATATATATAATTGTCAATGCCTTCCAACCGTAACTTTTTTTGACAAAAAAGCCATAAAATTATAACCTTTGAAGGCATTTATGGATTTAATTTTCAATAGTTCAAAGGGAGATAAACTGCAGCCAGAGGAAGTTGTCAAAGAAATAATCAATTATATGCGCGCCGATGAAGGGCGTCTATATAAGATTACTATCGGCACCGACTCGGAAAAAATGACTGGCGATAAGGCGGATTTCGTCACCGCTATTGTTGTTCATCGCCTTGGCAACGGCGGCCGTTATTTTTGGCGCCGCATAGAAATAGGCAAAATCCACACCCTAAGGGACAGGATTTGGCAGGAAGTAATCGTCTCCCTTGATATCGCCAAGCAGTTTTTAAATTTTATAAAAATATTTAATGTTCCCCATTTTGATTTTGAGATTCATGTTGATGTCGGAGAAAAAGGCAAAACCAATGTCATGATTCAGGAATTGGTCGGCATGATTCGCGCCAATAATTTTGAGGCTAAGACCAAGCCCAACAGCTACGCCGCCAGCTCGGTGGCCGACCGCCATAATTATAGACATTAAAATGAACAAGGATAAATTAGTCATAGACATAGAAACCAAAAATACCTTCGCCGATATCGGCGGCCAGGAGAATTTAGAGAAACTGGACGTTTCTTTCATCGGCGCCTACTCTTACAACCAAGATAAATATCTCTCTTTTAAAGAAAACGAGCTGGAAAATTTCGGTCCTATTTTGCAAAATGCCGGCTTAATAATCGGCTTTGCCATCAACCGTTTTGACCTGCCCGTCCTTAAAAAGTATTACAACTTCAATGTCATGGCTCTCCCCCGCCTCGACCTGCTGGAAGAGGTGGAGCTCGCTTACGGCCAGCGAGTTAGCCTTGATGTTTTAGCTAAAGCCAATCTTCAAATCAGCAAAAGCGGACATGGCTTGGACGCGATAGAGTTTTATAAAAAAGGCGACTGGCAGGCCTTAGCCGATTATTGCCTGCAGGACGTCAAAGTCACCAAAGAACTATACGATTTCATTAAAAAAGAAGAGCATATTTTAATACCCAAAAAATACACCGAAGAAATTGTTAAAGTATCAGTAAAAATAAAAGAAACTGAACCAATGTTGCAGTTGTTTTAGACTCTGCATCATATTCCCCAAAGAACTTCTGACTAAAGCAAAACCCAGCCGGGGCCTCAAGCCGAAATAAACGCCATCCTCAGCCTCCCAAACGGAGGCGTAAGTATAACCATTCCAGAGTAGAAAGGGATTTTTATTTCCCTTACTGGCGCCATTTACCATCTCCGGCGCCTCCCCCTCGGTAAAATAAATAGAGCCCCCTGCGTCTGAAATAATTCCTCGGCGGTCGCGGCCGCTGACTTTTTGCCACTGCTCATCGTTTGGCTGAACCTTATTTAAAATCAAAACCGTCCCATGCTTATTAACCTCCGAATAAAAACGCCTGCCGCCTTCATCTTCCCAGCCAACGGCAAAAGCGCCGCCGTCAATCCATTTTAAATAGGGCCTTTGCAATTTTATTTTATCCTTGAGATCAGACAGTTCAACATCGGACAACTTTCTGCCATCAGAATCAAGAATGGCAAATTTTACCACCTTATTGTCAATCCAAACAACGCCGTATTTTTTATCGCCATTCCAGGCCGCCACCGGCATAGCGGCCGTCAAACAATCCTTGCAAAAGCCGTGATAAGTAATTCTCTGCGGCTTTCCCAATATTCGCCCCTCAACATCTAACTTGGCAAAAAAAAGATTATTATTCTCCGGAAATAAATCATCCCCTATCCAAACCGCCCCATAGCCATCACCCAACCAAGCCACAGCGGGCCAACGACCGAAGTCGGATATTTTATTAACAGACCAAAAAACCTGGCCCAACACCACCAGCGGCAGCAGAAAAAGAAGGGCGACAATTGAAAACCTTTTGACGAAACTCATCTTTTTTATGATAACATATAAGCATAATAGCCATTAGACAAATGAGAAAAAAAATAGAAGAAGAAAAGCCGGAATCAAAATGGTCCTCTGTTAGCATTGACATCAAAAAAAGCGCCGCCGCTATTTTGCTTGTTGGTTTGGCTGTCATTCTGATTTTAGCTAGCTTCGGCCAGGCGGGTCCTATCGGCAATCTCATTTACAAAAGCTTAAGCGGCCTTTTTGGCTGGGGATATTATCTTCTGCCAGCAGTAGCCCTGATTATCGCCTTCGTTTTTCTTCTAGCCGATGAAATAAAATTCCTTAGCCCGACATTTTTCGGCGCCGCTGTTTTAATTGTTTCCGCTCTGGGACTAATTGATATCGTCTTCCCCGGAAAGGCCGGTTTTACCGGCAATGTTTTGGGGTTGATAGAAAACCCTTTCGGCCGCATCGCTTCACTGGTTATAGTTGGAGCGGTTATCGGCGCTTCCTTGTTAGTGACTCTCAATATTCCTCTGAAAATAAAATCTTTTTCCTTTAAGAAAGATGAAGAGGATATAAATATCAAGGAAATGGATGGGGTGGCTACGACAGAGTCAAACAGCGGCGCCAAGACTGCAAATGAAGAAAAAGAAGTTGAGGAAAAAGCAAGTTCCCAAGAAATAAAAGAGGTAAAAATAAAGCCGATTAAATTCAAAAACTATGTCCCTCCGCCTTTAGCTCTCCTAAAAGCCACCGTTGAAAAGCCCACCTCCGGAGATTTGCGCGCTAACGCCAACATTATCAAAAGAACTTTTGATAGTTTCGGCATTAGAGTAGAAATGGGTGAGATAAACATCGGTCCCAAAGTTACTCGCTACACCCTCAAGCCAGCAGAGGGCATTAAGTTGGCCAGAATCACCACTCTTAATCAAGATTTATCTTTAGCTTTGGCCGCCCATCCCTTAAGAATTGAGGCGCCCATCCCCGGTCGCTCCTTGGTCGGCATTGAAGTCCCTAATAAAGCGGCCGCTATCGTCCGCCTCGGCAGTCTGATGGCTTACCCGGAATTTGCCAAAAACAGCCCTCTCTCCTTCATTCTTGGCCGAGACGTCAACGGCCAGCCCATAGCCGCTGATATAGAAAAAATGCCTCATTGCCTCATTTCCGGCTCCACCGGTTCGGGCAAATCCATCCTTATTCATTCCATTATTGTCTCCTTGCTCTACAAAAACTCTCCCGAAGCCCTGCGCATGATTTTAATAGACCCTAAAAGGGTAGAACTTTCCGTTTACAACGGCATTCCCCACCTGACAGCGCCCGTCATCACCGACGGCAGAAAGGCCATTAATGTTTTCCGCTGGGCGGTGCAGGAAATGGAGCAACGCTACGAGACTCTCCTTAAAGCGGGAGCGCGGGACATCGGCGGCTACAATAACAACAATAAAGATGAACCCATGCCCTATTTATTGATAGTTGTTGATGAATTAGCCGACCTGATGGCCTCCCATGGCCGAGAAATTGAATCGACTATTGTCCGCTTGGCTCAAATGGCGCGCGCCACCGGCATCCACCTTTTACTCTCCACTCAAAGGCCATCGGTGGAAGTTATCACCGGCCTGATTAAGGCCAATATCACCAGCAGAGTCGCTCTGCAGGTGGCCAGCCAGATAGACTCCCGCACTATTCTTGATATGGCGGGCGCTGAAAAACTACTGGGTGGCGGAGATATGCTTTTTATTTCTTACGAATTTTCCAAACCAAAAAGAATTCAGGGCGCCTATATTTCTGAAGAAGAAGTAAGCAGAGTGGCCAAGTTTGTCAGGGACAACAACAAATCATTAAACGCCGAAAGCGAATCAAGCGAGGACTTAGAAAATCAGCGGACTGATTTTGAAAATTTTGAAGCCAATCAACAAGACATTGACGATGATCTTTATGACGAAGCGGTAACGGTCGTCTGCCAAGCCAAGAAAGCTTCCGCTTCTCTGCTGCAACGCCGGTTAAAAGTCGGCTATGCCAGAGCCGCCCGCCTTTTGGATTTGATGGAAGGCAATGGATTGATAGGTCCGGGAGATGGAGCCAAACCGAGAGAAGTTTTTCTGGACCGCCCCTCCTTCGCTTCCCAAAATGAATTTGAGGATATACAATAGTGGTCATGGAGAATGCTTCTTTCAAGGATTTCCTCAAAGAGTATGCCGACATAAAAAATCTAAGCGTTAAAAAACTTTCCGATGCCACTGGCGTTCCGGAAAGATACCTTGAGGCAATGATGGATGGCGATAAAGAATCCCTGCCGCCCTCTCCTTACATAAGGGGATACATAAGCAAACTGGCGAGCGTTTTGGATTTTGACAGCGAGGAAATGTGGCGGCTTTGCAAAAAAGATTTTCTTTCAGAAAATAGCAGCTATCCCGACCGCCTGCCCAGCAATCGTTTTGCCATCAAACGTTTTGATAAAAAAATATTACTCGGCGGGCTTTTGGGATTAATAATTATTGTTTATATCGTTTGGAATTTTAATAAATTTATAGGCAATCCCAAACTGGAACTCACTTATCCAACTTCAGAGAATCTAATCGTTGCCCAACCTACTATCTCCATAGAGGGCCGGACTGACAGCAATAATAAATTAACAATCAATGACAGCGAGATTTATGTTGACGAAGACGGGCGTTTCCAGCAGGAAATTATTCTTGACCCGGGACTGAATATCATTAAGATTAAATCCAAGAAATTTCTCGGACGCGAAGCGGATATTACCAGAGAGATTATCTACCAGCCGCCGGTAGAAATTGCCGCCGAAGAAATTGTTGATGATTTAAAACAATAATTATGATTAAAAAAAACGAAAAAGAAAATAATAAAGCGGACAAGGAAAAAGAAAAAGAAATAGAAAAATTGCTTGCTTCTTTGCGGGAAAAATTCGGCGAGGGGGCTATTATGAAGCTCGGCGAAGTCAAAAGAATTAATATTGACGTCATACCCACCGGCTCCTTTTCTCTAGACATCGCTTTAGGTGTCGGCGGCCTGCCCAGAGGGCGTATAGTAGAAGTTTTTGGGCCAGAATCTTCGGGAAAAACCACCCTAGCCCTTAATGTTATTGCCCAAGCGCAAAAAACCGGCGGCCGCTGCGCCTTCATTGACGCCGAACACGCTATGGACCCGGAGTACGCCGCCAAGCTGGGAGTTAAAGTGGAGGAGCTTTTAGTTTCCCAGCCGGACTATGGAGAGGAGGCGCTTAACATATTAGAGGGATTGGTCCGTTCCGGCAGTATTAATGTGGTAGTGGTTGATTCGGTGGCCGCTCTCACTCCTAAAGCGGAGATAGAAGGCGAAATGGGCCAGCAATTTATCGGCCTGCAAGCTAGGATGATGTCCCAAGCCCTGCGCAAATTAACTGCCATCTCCGCTAAAAGCGGCACATTAGTTATCTTTATTAATCAGCTTAGGGAAAAAATAGGCATTATGTTCGGTAATCCGGAAACCACGCCGGGCGGCCGCGCCTTAAAATTTTACTCCTCCGTCCGCATTGATGTCCGCCGCTTGGCGCAGATAAAAAAGGGAGAGGAAATTGTCGGCAACCGAGTTAAAGCTAAAGTAGTTAAAAATAAAGTGGCGCCGCCTTTTAAAATCGCTGAGTTTGACATTATGTATGGCGAGGGAATTTCTTATGAAGCTGATGTTTTAAACACTGCGCTCAAATACGGCGTTCTGGCAAAAGCGGGAGCTTCTTATAGTTTCGGCGCCATCAAACTAGGCACCGGCTTTGACAATATCAGACTAAAATTAAAAGAAGATAAACAAATTTTAAAAAATATTGAGAAAGGCATTTTGGATAAAATTAAAGAGGTTTAAGCAAATAAAAATTATTGAAAAGCTCCGCCACTATGATAGGCCCCGTACCGCCGGGAGTGGGGGTATAAAAAGATAAGCGTTTATAATCGCCGCCTGCTAAATCCGGCGGGTAGCCAAAATCTATCACGCCAGCCCCTTTTCTCAGCCACTCCGGATTAATCAGGTCTTTTTTACCTACACCGCTAATAATTAAATCGGCATCGGCCAGAAAGCCTTTCAAATCTTTAGTTTCAATATCGGATGTTTTAAGATTAAAATTTTTACCAGTAATTTGCAGATGTTCAAGCCGACGTACGACGGGTTGGCCCACTAAAAAACCCTTGCTCCCAACAACTGCCACCGTCTTATTATCCAAATCCCAGCCAACTTTTTTTAGAATATCTTTAACCACTCCGACCGCCGGAGGTTCAACGCCTGCTTCGCCGGTCAAATTATCAACGTCTTTTTTGGGATTGATTTTTGCTAAAACGCTGTCTCTGCCAAACTTCTTTGGCAGAGGCAGTTGCGCAATAATCCCGCCCACTCTTTCGTCATTGGACAGTCTTTCAATCTGCTCCTCCAAATCACCTTGGCTAATCTCACTGCTTAAATCATAAAGCTTGAATTCTATTCCCAATTCATCAGCGACTCTCTTTTTCTGTTTTACAAAAGAAAAAGAAGCCGGATTATCGCCAACTAAAACCGCCGCCAGAATTTTATTTGGTTTAGGTTTCGTTTTCAGCTCATCAATAATTTCTTGAGCTATTTTTTTGCCATCTATTTTAAACATAAAAATATAAATTTGAGTTTTATGTTTTGATTTTGTTTTGTTATTTAGATTTGGTTTTCTTGATATTCATAAAGCCGAACGGAGTGTGTTTTAAAGGAGTGTATCGGAGGCGCTTTTGATTGGTTCGCTCGTTATAATATCTTATCCAACGAGCGAAAAAGCGCCGAGATTCAAGGAGAGGCGAGCCGCTGGAGCGAGCCCACTCCGGCTCCTGAGAAATATACTCCGTTCGGCGTTTAGAGTATTGGATGGCAGTTGGGGATGTGGGTTTGGTTTTATAAAGAGAGAAATAGAACTCATTTCAATATTCTAGAGAAAACTTCCGACATAAAGCTTCAACTTTTTTTCTAATAACCGCGGGTTTAGCTTTCTTGGTCAGCAATTTAACAATCCAGTCAGCTATCATTTTCATTTCCCTCTCATCCATCCCCCTTGCCGTCACTGCCGGCGTCCCTATGCGAATGCCTGAGGGATTAAAGGGAGAAATATCTCCCGGGATAGAATTGCGATTGGCCGTTATGCCCGCCTCCTCCAATAATTTTTCGGCTGTTTTTCCATCAATCTCCAATAATTTCAAATTTATCAGTAATAAATGATTGTCCGTCCCCCCCGTCACTAAATTAAAGCCCGATTTTTTAAATTCCTCGGCTAAAGTCCGGCAATTTTTAACAATCTGCTCCTGATATTGTTTAAAGGATGGCCCAGTATTCCGGAAAGCCATCAAAGCAATCGCCGCCGTCTGGTTGTTGTGCGGCCCGCCCTGCAAGCCGGGAAAAACCGACTTATCAATCCTGTCAGCTAGCTCTTGCCGACAGATAATAACCGCCCCTCTCGGCCCCCGGAGAGTTTTGTGAGTCGTGGATGTTACCACATCGCAATCGGCAAAGGGCGCGGGATGCAAACCGGCCGCCACTAATCCGGCAATGTGAGAGATGTCTGCCACATGATAAGCGCTTATCTTGCGGGCAATTTTCCCTATCCTCTTAAAATCAATTTTTCTCGGATAAGCCGTCGCCCCAGAAACAATGACTTTAGGCTGGTGCATTGCGGCTAATCTCTCCAAATCATCATAATCAATCAGGCCAGTGGTTGAATCAACTCCATACTGCACAGATTTATATGAGCGGCCGGAAACATTAACTCTGTGGCCATGGGTGAGGTGGCCGCCAGCCGCCAACTGCATGCCCATCAAAGTTTCTCCGCACTCCATAAGAGAAAAATAAACAGCAAGATTGGCTGGAGAGCCGGAGTATGGCTGAACATTGACATGCCATTCTTTGCCCAAACCAAACATCTTTTTTACTCTTTCCTTAGCCAGCTCTTCAATCCGATCGTAAAATTCATTACCCGGATAATATCTCTTACCTGGATAACCTTCGGAATATTTATTAACTAAAACCGACCCTAAAACATTAAGGGTGTCTTTAGAGGCATAATTCTCTGAAGCAATCAAATTAATCGTCTTGACCTGCCGCTTTGCTTCAGCTTTTATTAGTTTTTCTAAAACCTTGTCTTTCATTTTACAAATATGGCCTTAAAGCCAAAAAAATCGCCTCACCTAACCTCCAATACCATTTTCTGCCTTCTTTTTGAAACACCATCTCTTCGCTATCTTTCTTCCAACCATCAAAAATTTCTTTCAAATCTTTAACCATATCTTTCCTCTGAAACATTATTCCGCTCTCTAAGTTGTAATCAAAACTAAATGCGTCAATATTCTGCGAACCAATCAAGCCCTCCTTGCCATCAACTAAAAAAGCTTTAGCGTGAATCATTGATTCAGTTAGAAAAAAATTCATTCCCGGCCTGTATATCAAAGATATTAAAGTATAGTTGGCTAAAGTCGCCAGCCAGTAATCAGTCTTTTTAGGAATAATTAGCTCCACCCTCACGCCCCTTCTCACCGCTCCCCGCAAACATCGCATCAGCCAAGCCGGTGGCACAAAATAAGGAGTAGCGATTACAATGCTTTTTTTAGCATTTAAACAGGAAATTTTGTAATACTTTCTCAAAACCTCCTTGTCCGTTAGCGGAGAATGATGAAAAATTTTTATTTTTGACTTACTTAGGACGCCTCTGTATTTAATCTTGTCCTTGCCCCCGCATAGCTCATAAGAAGCGGCGAAAGAACGAATTATATAACGGACGATAACCCCTCTTAACTCCACGTGCAAATCCAGCCAATTACTGGAACGCTTAGCCACATTTACCCCACCCACAAAAGCCACCTCCTCATCCACAATCAGCATTTTTTTATGGTTGCGGTTGAACCACCAATGTTTCAGCCGGTAAGGATTCCACCAAGGCAGAAGACGATTGTAAAACAAAACCTCCGCTCCGGAGTCTTTAAGTTTTTGTATCGCCTCGGAGCTTAGCCAAAAACTTCCCAAACTATCCACTATTATTTTTACCCTTACGCCGGCTACCGCTTTTTGCTTTAAAGCGCCAAAGAAATTATGGGTATCAGTGTCATCGCTTAAAATATAACTCTCCCAGTAAATTGATTTCTTCGCCCCCTTAATGGCCTTTAACATAGCATCCCAAGCGTGGGAAGAAAGAGTAAAAAACCTATAATTCATGAACGATAAGCTTTGAAATTTTTTGCCGATACCGAGATAACCGTCGCCTGGTCTTTTTGATGCCGCACCCTGACTAACACTACCCCAGCCAACAAAATAAACACAGCGCTCAAAACAAAAGGCCATGGCGCCCCAAAAATCTGCCACACCAAACCGCCAAGAAAATTGCCCAGCAAAGTCGCTAAACCAATAACGGTATAGTAGATGCCGAATCCCTCTCCCCGCCTTTCTTGCGCCACCAGGTCGGCAACAAATGCTTTAAAAACAGCGTCGGTTAATCCAATAAATAATCCGTATAAAGCAAACAACAACCAAATGGTAATCTGATTAGCCGCAAAGGCAAATCCAAGATTGATGGCCGCAAATAAAATAAACGCTGACAATAGAAGAGGTTTGCGCCCGACACGGTCAGAAAGTTTGCCCGCCGGATAGACGCTGACAGCGTAAAAAATATTATACAAAAGATAAACTACGGGAATTAAAAATATCAGCAAACCGATATCGTCAGCTCTTAAAATATAAAAAGCGTAACTATAATTGGCTAAACCAAAAAGGGCGGCTGACAGCAAAAAAATTTTGAAACTGGAGGAGAAGGAGCCGAAATCAAAAAGGCGCCTCTTGTCGCTCTCTAAATCCACTCGCCGCCCCGCCGGAACCTCCTTAATCCCGAATAATAGCAGCAAGCCCAAAAAAGCAGGAATAACTGAAGCGTATAAAATAAAACGGATGCTTGAATAAAGTAAATCTTCCAACAAATAAAGAACTGCGATAGCAATAATGGTTCCAGCAACCGCGCCTGCCGTATCTGAAGCTCTGTGAATCCCGAAATATTTTCCTCTTTCTTTAAAATCAACCGAATCGGCAATTAAGGCGTCTCGTGGGGAAGTCCTGATGCCTTTGCCCATCCGGTCTATAGTCCTGAAAATCAAAACCACCCAAGCGCTTGTGGCTAAAGCAAAAGAAAGTTTAGCCAGGGCGCTTAAGCTATAACCAGCAAAAGTCAGGCCTTTTCTTTTGTGGATGCGATCGGAAAGATAGCCGGAAAAATATTTCAGCAGAGAGCCTAATCCCTCGGCCACCCCCTCTATCAGTCCGATAAAAACCAGCGGCGTCCCCAAAACGCTTTTAAGAAAAATCGGCAGGATGGGGAAAATCATCTCGGAGCTTACATCTGTAAAAAATGAGGTCAGGGACAGCCACCAAACATTTTTTGTTCTCCGGAAATTTGGCTTATTTTCCATTTTCATTTTTATAAAAAAAGTAGAAGGCGATGGCCACCACCGCAACAATCAAAAATATGGTTCCGTATTTTTCCCATTGCAGCAGCCGGCCGCCAAAAATATCATAAGCGCCTCCCAACTCCCATCCCGCCATACCTAAAATAGCAATTCGCACCGCTGAACCTAAGAAGGTGTAGAAGCCGAAAGTTTTCCAAGAAAGCCGTATTAAACCGCAGAACGCCGACACTATAGTGATAGACCAAAAAGGCAAGGCGCGTAAAACAAAAATAGCTATTTCATCCTTGGCGCCGGCAGAAAATTTCTTTTCTATCTTTTCCACCTCTGCCCAAGAAATTCCCAGATAACGGCCATATCTATCAAGAAAAGCTTTACCGCCCCAATAAAAAATACCGTAAATGAAAAAAGAACCGACTGTTATCCCCAGCGCCCCCCAGAAACTTAATTTCCACAAAACCGAGGCCAGCGCCGCCCAAAAACTCAAACTATGGTCTATCAGAAAAAAACCCGTGGCCAGGAACATTAAGCTAGAGGGGATAATAAACAAAACCTCCTCTAGAACCCCCAATAAAAAAACAGCTATTATGCCATAATTTGCCAACCAGGCCTCAATTAACGAAAGTAAGTTCTCCATAAATATTTCCTTATTTCTTCAGCGATAATAATGAAAGAAGAGATTATAATCGCTAACAGCCAGTCAAATAATGTTAAGGGCACTGTTCTAAAAAGCACCTGTAAAGGATGCCAATAAATCACCATTATTTGCAAACTTATAACAATAAAAGTTGCTAAAAATAAAAATTTATTAGAAAGCCAATTTATCTTAAAAACAGACTGGTCTTGAGAACGGACATTCCAAGCGTTAAACCATTGCATAATCGCTAGAGTTGTTAAAGACATCGTTAATGCTTTAGGCAAGTCGGTTCTAAAATACCAGTTAAAAACCCAGACAGAGCCCACCATCATCACCAAACTCATAATTATCGCCCTTTCAACCATCAGCCGGTCTATTAAAAACTTTTTAGGCCTCTCAAAACCGCCTCGTAAAAGATTTTTATCTTTTGGCTCCCAAGCAAAAGCCGCTGTTAAAAAGCCATCGGTAATAAAATTAAGCCAGATAATCTGTGAGGGAAGTAATAACAAAGGCCAACCCAAAAAAATAGAGGCGCTGATAGCCAGCACTTCCCCGGCGCTAGTGGAAAAAAGATATAAAATCGCCTTTTTTATAGTCCGATAAATAGCCCTTCCCTCTTCCACCGCCGCCGTAATCGTTCCAAAATTATCATCAAGTAAAACAATATCGCTAGCCTCCCGCGCCACTGGCGTGCCGATGATACCCATAGTCACTCCCAAATCAGCCGCCACTAAAGAGGGAGCGTCATTAACTCCATCCCCTGTCATAGCCACAATTTCTTTGCGCCGCCGGTAGGCCTCAATAATTCTTACTTTGTGGTTCGGGATAACACGAGCAAAAACACTTACCTTATCTAACAAACTATCTAATCTCCTGTTGCTCGTTTCCGACAAGTCTTCACCTGTTAAAATCAAATCTCCCTTAGTAAATATGCCGGCTTTTTTAGCAACCGCTATAGCAGTTTCTTTGTGGTCGCCCGTTATCATTACCACTTTCATCCCCGCCCTCATCACTTTCTTAACAGCCGCCGGCACCTCACTGCGCATCTCATCCTCAATGCCGTAAAAACCGGCAAAGGCTAATTTTTTAAGCCCATGCTCGCCGTAAGCAAAAGCGATAACTCGCAAGCCCTCCCTTGCCATTTCTTCAAGCTTCTTACCAATATCTTTTTTGGCCCTGTTACTCATAACCAGCTCTTTACCCCCAAACCATATCCGGTTACACATAGATATCACTCTTTCGGGAGCGCCCGTCACCGTAATAAATTTTTTTCCAGAAACAAGGTGAGAAACAAGACGGTATTTCTTTTTATAATCAAACGGTTTATCAAAAATAATGGGGTTATTTTTTTCCATTTCTTTTTTCTTCATCCCCATCCTTTCGGCTAAAATTAACATAGCCGCCTCGGTAGGATCGCCTATGACACGATCTTTAATAATTCGGGCATCAGCGCTATAAACGGCTATCTTCCCCGCTAAAAGAAGTTCCGGGCTATCTTTGATGTTAATCTTCTTTTTCCCGCTTTTAGCATCAAATAATTTACCGCCTATAAAAATCTTGGTCACTGCCATCTGATTGCGGGTAATGGTACCGGTTTTATCAACAGCGATTACTCTCGCCTGCCCCAAAGCCTCCACCGCCTGCAGTCTTTTAACCAACGCTTTACGCTTGGCCATTCTCATCACGCCAAAAGCTAAAATCAGAGTTGTGACCACCGGCAATCCTTCTGGAATAATAGAAACGGAAACAGAAACCACCGTCAAAAACATGGTTTTCAAATTAATTCCACGCCAAATACCAAAAACAAAAAGCAGTGATGAAATAACAGAAACAGCCGCGATTATAGAATAAGATAAGTAACGAATATTAGCCCTAAAAGGAATCTCCGCCTCCTGGCCGATAATCGTTTGGCTGATTTTACCTATCTCTGTCTTTAATCCGGTTTCAACTACAATGGCTCTCGCCGAACCGCTAATCACGCTCGTGCCTCTAAAAATCATATTTTTCTGCTCAGTAATAGCCAATTTATTCCTCCTTAAAATAGAATCTGTTTTCAAAACCGCCGCAGACTCCCCAGTTAATGAAGCCTCATTAACTATTAAGTTGTTTACATTAATAACTCTGCAATCAGCTGGCACCTTATCTCCTTCACGAATCAACACAACATCACCGGGTACCAGTCTTGTATCCCTGATAAAAACCTCCGCGCCATCACGCAAAGCTGTCACATAAGTTTCCACAAAATCTTTTAAGGCTCGCAGGGTGTTTCTTGCCTTACCCTCTTGGATAGTCCCGATAATGGCATTAAATACCAAAACAAAAATAATAATAAAGCCATCTATGTATTCACCCAGTAAAAAAACCACTATTGCCGCCACCAATAGCACGTATATAAGAGAACTTCTAAATTGCCGAAAAAAAATAACCGCCCAGCTGTCTATCTCGGCTTCGGGCAATTCGTTGGCGCCAAACCGCTTAAATCTCTTTTCCGCCTCAACAGAAGCCAGTCCATTTTTACTAGTTTCTACTTTTTTAAAGACTTCCTCTAAGGAAAGATTGTGCCATTGGAAGGCCATCCCTTAAATAATAACACATCATCCGGTATGGCGATGGGATGCCAAAAATCAGCTTTTTCCACGAAAATTCTTCTTTCTTCAGCCATTTTATTAACTATTCTAGGCAGGTAAAATTCTCCATTAAGAGCCGGCTCGGCGCTGTAATTAAAAACATCGCTATCCAAAGCCATTACTCCGGTGCTCACTAAATTAGAAAGAGGATTTTTTGGTTTTTCATCAATTGCCTTTAAAGTGCTATCGCTATTGAGAACTATTACGCCAAATCTTTCCGGATTTTCCCTCTCCGCCGCCAGCAGACACAAATCATGCTTCAGACAATTTTTAATGCCCTCCCCACCATGTAAATCATCCGCGCACATTACTAAAAATTTTTCATTCTGCAACGCTTTCCGGCAAAGTTTCAAGGCGTGGCCCGTCCCCAGCTGGTCTTTTTGCCAAACGTAACTTATTTTGCGGCCGCAAAAATTATCTCCGCAAAATTTTTTTATCTGCTCTCCCAAATAACCGACAACCAAAATCAGCTCATTAATTTCCGGCGGCAGAGAGATGATAGTATGTTCCAGAAGAGTTTTGCCGGCCAACTTAACCAGCGCCTTGGGCCTGTCCGCAGTCAAAGGCATCATTCTCTCGCCCCTGCCAGCAGCCAGAATAACGCATTTCATCTTTTTATTTTGACAAAAAGTGTAACTATTGTTAAGTTGTTGGCGGTTCTTTGACCAACAAATAAGGAGACCGTTGTGCCCTACATTGAACAGAAAGATAGGACTGAGGAACTGAACGCTCTTATCAGTAAGACGGCTCAATTTCTTGGAGAGATGCCCTTGCGCAACTCGTTCGGCTTGGAATTTTTTGCCATCACTCTGGCACGCAAGGTAGTTCATAGCCTTTTCGGCAAATTCAACTACGGCAAGATAGCAATTGTCAGCGGCGTTTTCTTGAATGTCGCCAGCGAATTAAGAGAACGCCTTGTTTTCTGTCCACAAGGAAATAAGCAATTTTTTTGGCACAAAAATTGCATTAATAACAAATACTCACGGTCTCTGCAGGAATTAGCTAAAGAAATCGCCTCGGTTATTTCTTCTCTGGCTAAGCAGAACGGCAAGGAAGACGCCTTTGCCGGCATCCTCAACTACACTCTGACATCGGTCGCCCTTGAAACTATGGAACTAGGAAGCGGGGACCGAATTACCTTGGAAATGGTTGATAAGTTTGCTAACGAATTCGAAAAAATCTACAAGTTTTTTTACAAAGACATCGCTGTCCCTTATGAAAGGGATAAAACCAGAGAAAACGGCGACTTGCCCCTCTATGAAAAATATGCCATCGTCACCCGCCCCTGAGCGGGTTTTTTATTTTGATTTTAGTTGCTTTTATGATAAAATACTTGTGATTCGGGCCGTAGTGTAATGGCAGCACGAGTCTTTTGGGAAGATTTAGTCCGAGTTCAAGTCTCGGCGGCCCGACCCGAATTGAGAGCCCTCGTAGCTCAATGGATAGAGTAGCGGTCTTCTAAGCCGTAGATGTAGGTTCGATTCCTACCGAGGGCGCCCGAACCGCCGGCACCGACAGGGGTTGCAGGAGCTTAGTTGTTTGCAAAAAAGCTTGTTTTTCAGTATAATAACTTGGTAAAATTGAACTATGCCGAGGTAGCTCAGTGGTAGAGCGCAGCCCTGAAGAGGCTGGCGTCGGCAGTTCGATTCTGCCCCTCGGCACACTTCGACAAGCTCAATGAAAGCAATTAGAGTGCGAGTAATTTGTCGAGAAAAATATATGGTGCCCGTAGCTTAGTGGTAAAGCTCCGCTCTGTGGCAGCGGCGACGCGGGTTCGATCCCCGTCGGGCACCCAATAAAATTTTAATGAAACTAAACCTCAAAAACTTCTCCCAAAACCCCACAGTTTTCATGAGATCTCTCGGTTATGCTTTTGACAGAAATGTCGGGGAAGAAATGAGTTTTATGCGCCGCCTCTCCGGCCAAGACTACCCCCGCTTCCACGCCTATATCAGCAAGAACGGCAATGACTTAATAATCAATCTCCATTTAGACCAAAAAAAGCCGAGCTACCCGCCAGCTGACGGAGGGCTCGACTACCACTCTCATAGTGGAGAGTATGAGGGGAGTTTGATTGAGGAAGAAATAATAAGAATCAATAAAAACTCCTCGCCTAAGCGAGGGGTTTTTATTGATTTTATACTTTAATTTTAATCGTAACAAGCATCATCCCCTTTAAGTAACCTTCTAGGATCCCAATCACAAGAGTAAGGGGGACCTGCATTTGCCTTGCACTCCTCAAATGTATCAAACTCACCACAAGGATTAAAAGGCTCTACAACCGTCGGATCAGGACACCCCTCATCCGGCAAATCAAGGCTAAAAAGACCTACCGGCCCACTAACCCTCTGCCCTCCAAGAGGAGCCGTCCTGCCAGGAAAACCGGTAGGGCATCTGTATCTACACTCATTATCCAAAGGAGGTCCATCCCACTCCCACGTCCCATCCCAGCCTTTAATTTTTCTTAATTGTTCCACACATTCTTCATCTGAATCCGCCATTATTGTAGGACACTCTTCCCCAAAAGCAAAACTATCCCCATAATCATAACTAACCCCTCCTTTGTATCCTTTAAAAGTCCCCGAAGAGGAAGCTAGTAAAATCAACCCGACGACTATTACCCCAAACACGACCCAAAATAAAGCTTGGTTGGTCGCGGCTCCTTTTTTGTAAATCTTTCCCATAGTGAATTTATTTTAACACCAGCTTAATGCAATGCAATAGGGTCAATTATCCACAGCTTTTAAAATTTTGTCAAACATTTCCATTGTAGAATTAAACTTCTGATTAAGATTATTAATCGCCTTAATCTCGCTATTAATGGAAGCTAACAGTTTCTTTGTTAAATCATCGTTACTGGCCAGCCTTCCTCTAAATTTATTTCCCAGCAACTCAAAGAGCTGATTCAAAAGATCGTGGTAGTTGATTAGCCGATTAACCAAACTCACCTCATAGCCCACCGCCTCGGTTGCAAGTTCTCTTGCCTTAGCCGGCTCAATCTGGGGCAGAAAAGCCGCCATCGTCCCCAGATAACTAGAAAGCACGATCGCCTCTTGCCGCGCCTGCTTATTCCTCTCCAGCTCCTTTTCCACCAGCTCCAGCGCCGACTCATAATTTTTCTTTTCATCATACTGGCCGATTTGTTCCAAACCGGCTAAAGCCTGGTGGGAGAAAAAAACTATTCTCTCGGCTGTCCTGGCCCCCTCTTTTCTAGCTTCAATAAAATCAACCGGCAGATTTTTAGCCTCGGCGCGCCAGCTTCTAAAGATGAAAAAAGCCGCCGCAACCACAGCGGCCGCTCCCAAAGCAGCTAGGATTAGCTGTTGCTGACGCCTGCTCATTAAACATCTTATTATCGCTTAAATCTTGGCAAAAATCAATATAAGTTGTATTAATTTAGATGTCTTTACAGCGGGAGTAGCACAGTGGCAGTGCGCCTGCCTTCCAAGCAGGATACGCGGGTTCGATTCCCGTCTC
>CAYJWP010000005.1:0-35083 GCA_964373915.1 uncultured Candidatus Saccharibacteria bacterium
GTGCCCAGGGTGGGAGTTGAACCCACACGTCCCGAAGAACAATAGATTTTGAGTCTATCGCGTCTGCCAGTTCCGCCACCTGGGCTTTAGGTTTGTTGCCGTCAGCCATATTTTAACGCTAAAATTACAATATGGCAACCAGAGTAATTGCTATCTGCAATCAAAAAGGCGGTGTGGGCAAAACCACCACTGCCACCAATCTGGGCTCCTACCTCGCTATTTATGGCAAGAGAGTTTTGTTGGTTGATTTTGACCCTCAAGCTAATGCTAGCTCTGGCTTGGGTTTTGATATTCGCGCTGGCAAAGGCAATAGCGTCTATGAGGGTATTATCGGCAACAAGTTGGCTTTGGAATTAGTGCAAAAAACTAGTTTGGATAATTTTTATTATATTCCCTCTCATCCGGACTTAGCCGGAGTTACAGTAGAGCTTTTAGACAAACCGGACAGAGAAAATTATTTAAGCAAGTTCATCAAGCCAATCAGCTATCTTTACGATTATGTGCTGATTGACCTGCCTCCCAGCGTCAGCATGCTCACCATTAACGGTTTAGTGGCGGCAGACGAAGTATTAATACCGGTGCAGTGCGAATACTACGGCCTAGAAGGTTTGGGACAGATTTTAGAAACGGTGGATTTAATTAATCACAATCTGGGAAAGAATCTTAAAGTTGCCGGCGCCTTACTCACTATGTATGATAATAGGGAGCATCTGTCGCGCGAGGTTTCCAGAGAACTGCGTCGTCATTTTATCGGCCATGTCTATGAAGTGGAGATTCCTCGGTCCATCGCTTTAGCGGAAGCCCCCAGTTTTTCCAAGCCGGTCTGCCTTTATGCTTCTGATTCCATTGGGGCCAGGGCTTACGACAGATTAGCAAGGGAGATAATTATGCAAGAAATATGTTAGGCAGAGGTCTTGAATCACTAATCCCGAATAAAAACCAAGTTCATCCTGGCGAGTCTTCAAATTCTTCTCCGCACAAGGCTTCGGCGGCGGAGGAGGACGCTATTTTTCATATAGAAATAGAAAAAATAAAACCCAACCCTCATCAGCCGCGCAAAGTTTTTAATGAAGAAGCTCTGGAAGAGTTAGCTTCTTCCGTTAGAGAAATGGGAATTATCCAGCCGCTGATAGTTTCTAAAGTAACCAGAGAGACTGATACCGGCACGGAGGTTGAATACCAGCTCATTGCTGGAGAAAGGAGATTGATGGCGGCTAAAAAAATCGGCTTAGAAAGAGTGCCGGCTATTGTTCGAAGCGTTGCCCAAGAAAAAGACAAGCTGGAGATGGCTATCGTGGAAAATGTCCAGCGCGCCGATCTTAATCCTATGGAGGCCGCCCGTTCTTACGCTAAACTTCAGGAGGGTTTCGGGCTGACTCAAAGAGAGGTGGCGGCTCGTGTTGGTAAAAGCCGCGAAACCATCGCCAATTCTCTGCGTTTGCTTAATCTTCCCTCATTTGTTCAAGAAGCAATTTCTAGGGAGCAGATTAGCGACAGCCAGGGGCGCCTGCTACTGGCGGTTAGTGATGCCAGTCAACAGAAAAGTTTGTTTGAGGAGATTATTCGCAACAATTTAAGCGTCAGAGAATTGCGCTCTCGGATATCCGGCATGAAAAGATTGCCCGGAGAATCGCCTCTTGGGGCAAAACCGGCACCGATTAAATCCCCGGAGCTTTCTATTATGGAAGAGAAACTGCAGGAACTTTTTGGCACCAAGGTTTCTCTGCAAAAAACAGCCGAAGGCGGAAAGATTATGATAAGTTTTTTCTCCCCCGAAGAATTTCAGTCGCTTATCAATAAGTTGATGCCTTTATTTAGGGAATCAGACGACAGTCAACTGATTTAATTCCGGCGAGAGTCTTTATTTTCCCGATTATTTTCTCTATTTTTTTGCTGTCAGTCGTAGCACAGCCTATTTTAATAGTATGAAATCGTTCATTAACATTATTAATGCTGTTGTGGTGGGTGATATTGATGTGAGAACGGGAGATGATTGTTGTAATGTCTTTTAACAGTCCCAACCTGTCCTCGGCGAATATTTTCAACTCCGTTTTGTTCATCGTCGGCATTAATTTTTGGGATTTGCGGCGCATTCGCGATTTAATGTGATTTTTGGCCTGGCTAGTTTTTACGAAAGCCAGCCACTCTTGGGATGGCTGCTTGTTTTTTTGAGTTAAAATCTCAACCACATCTCCGGATTTCAATTCTCCATCTAAAGGGAAAACGGTGCCGTTAACTCTCGCTCCTACACAAGTGTTACCAACTTCCGTATGGATTTGATAGGCAAAATCAATTGGCGTGGATCTTTTAGGCATATCCACCACCCCGCCTTTGGGAGTGAGCACTAAAATTCTGTTTTCCAGAAAATCAATCTTAAATGATTGCATAAATTCCTTGGGGTCAGTGATATTTTTTTGCCAATTCCTTAATTGGCTTACCCAAAGCAACTCATCTCTTTTAGCAAAACTGGCTCTTCTTTCCAGATAATCTTTCCCCTTTTTAGTCTGTTGATAATGCCAATGGGCGGCAATGCCATTCTCCGCTTCTTGGTGCATCTCTAATGTTCTAATCTGAACCTCTATTATTTTTTCGTCCGGGCCAAAGATTGTGGTATGGAGGCTTTGATAGCCGTTGGGTTTAGGCAAAGCGATATAGTCTTTAATTCTTTTTGGTATCGGCAACCAGATGCTATGAATGATGCCAAGGGCGGCATAACAGTCCTCAACACTCTCCATAATGCAGCGTATAGCCACCAAATCGTAAATCCTATCAAGGTTCATTTCATATCTCTGCAGTTTTCTGTAAAGGCTGGTATGCCTCTTGGCGCGAGAATCTATTTTAATGGGATTGAGGTCATTATTAATCAACTGTTTCATAATTATCGGTTTTATTTTTTGGGCATAATTCTCTCTCTCTTGGTAGCGTTCTCTGACGTTCTCTTGAATCCATCGATATTCGCGGGGATAAACATGAACAAAGGCGATATCTTCTAATTCGCCGCTGAGCTCGAACATTCCCAGCCGATAAGCTAATGGGGCATAAATTTCCATCGTCTCCTCAGCCACTCTTTTTCTTTTGAGAGGTGGCAAAGCGCCGATGGTTCTCATGTTGTGCAGGCGATCAGCTAATTTAATTAAAATTACGCGCACATCTTTACTGACGGCCAGAATAAACTTGCGCGTATTCTCCATCTCTTTTTTCGTACCGCGGTATTTCACTCGCCCCAGTTTGGTTACTCCCTCAACCAGAAAAAGTATTTCATCACCGAACTCTTTGCTTAATATTTCCTCGGTGACAGGCGTATCTTCAAGGATGTCGTGGAGAAGAGCGGCGCTGATGGTGGCATCGTCCAACTGCCAGCCAGCTACTATCTCGGCCGTCTTAACGCAGTGGTTAAAATAAGGCTCTCCGCTTAGCCGTTTTTGGCCATCATGATATTTTTGGGCGAATTGATAAGCCTTTAGTTCTTTAATCCCATCCATTAACTTATTTTTACCACTCCCTTGCTTTTATTTGCAATCCTTGTTAATATTAGCTCATTAAGGGTCGCGCTTGCGGCCTTTCCTTTTAATTATGTTTGATTTAAAAAATCTTAATCGGGCAATCCAGCAGATTGCTGAAGAAAAAAATATTGATGTTAAGAAAGTTATGGAAGCCGTTGAAGAATCCATTGCCGCCGCTTATAAAAGAGAATACGAAAAGAAAGGTGAAATTGTTAAAGCCGATTTTAACGCTAAAACCGGCGACGTTAAATTTTGGCAGGTGAAGACTATTGTTGACGAGACCACTGTGGATATGTCGGAACCTAAGGAGGCCGAAGAGGCAGAGCCCGTTCAGCCGGCGGAAGAAGGCGAGGACAAACTTCTTCGTTTTAATCCCGCCCGCCATATTCTTTTAGAGGAAGCCAAGAAGATTAAAGAAGACGCCCAGCTTGGCGAGGAGATGACCTTTCCTTTGGAGCCATATGAAGAATTTGGCCGCATTGCCGCCCAAACTGCCAAGCAGGTTATTTTGCAGAAGTTAAGAGAGGCGGAAAGAGATGCTGTGCTTAAAGAATTTCGTGATAAAGAAGGGGAGATTGTCAGCGGCATCATCCAGAGATTTGACCGTGGCAATGTCTATATTGATTTGGGGCGCGCGACCGGCATTATGTTTTACAACGAATCTATTCCGGGAGAGCATTATCGTTCTGGCGATAGGATGAAATTTTATGTTGTTGCCGTTCAAGAGGAAACGCGTATTCCGGGCATCATTCTTTCTCGTTCCCATCCTAAATTTGTCAGTAAATTATTTGCCACGGAGGTGCCGGAAATAGCCGATGGGATAGTAGAAATTAAAGCCGTGGCTCGGGAGGCCGGCAGCCGCACTAAATTTGCCGTGGCTTCTTCTACCGAAGGCATTGATCCGGTGGGCTCTTGCGTCGGCCAGCGCGGCACGCGGGTGATGGCTGTTAGCAACGAACTTGGACAAGAAAAATTGGATATTATAGAATGGTCGGAAGATCCGGCGGCTTTTATTGCCAATTCTCTGTCGCCGGCTAAGGTGAAGTTGGTTGAGATTTTGCCGAGGCGCGAGGCGTTGGCATTTGTCGCTGAAGACCAGCTTAGCTTGGCAATCGGCCGAGGCGGGCAAAACGTCCGATTGGCCGCTAAAATAACTGGCTGGAAAATTGATGTTCGCTCCCAAACCAAACCCGACGAAGTTCAGGAGGGCGGAGTGGCGGCAGCCGAGGCGGACCCGGTGATCGAAGAAAAAAAAGAAGAATAAAATATGGTTAATTACTTAATTTTTACTCCGATTGCCTTGGCTTTTGTCTATGGCATCTATACCGTCTACTGGTTAATGAGGCAGCCTGCCGGCAATGAGAAAGTGCGCGAGATTGGTAGCGCCATTCAAGAGGGGGCAAAATCCTATTTAAACAAACAATACAGGGCAATCTCGGGGGTAGCTTTAGTGATTGTATTGTTATTATATTTTTTCCTGGATCATTTAACGGCTATAGGTTTTTTACTGGGAGCGATTACTTCTTCTCTCGCCGGTTTTATTGGAATGAATGTTGCTGTTCGCGCTAATTCCAGAACCGCTGAAGCCGCTAGGACGGGTATTGCTCCCGCTCTAGCAGTAGCTTTTCGCTCTGGGTCTGTCACCGGTTTTGCTGTGGTTGCTATCGGACTTTTGGCAGTCACTTCTTTTTATTTATATCTGGGGAGCATAGAGCCGATAATCGGTCTGGCTTTTGGCGCCAGTTTTATTTCTATTTTCGCTCGCGTGGGCGGCGGTATTTTTACCAAAGCCGCTGACGTTGGCGCTGATTTAGTGGGTAAGGTAGAAGTAGGCATTCCCGAAGACGACCCCCGCAATCCGGCAGTGATTGCTGACAACGTAGGGGACAATGTGGGTGATGTGGCCGGCATGGGCGCCGACCTTTATGAGTCATATGTCGGGTCTTTAATTGCCGCTATGATTTTAAGTTCTGGGGCAAACACTTCTTTTCCTTTGCTTGTGGCTGCGCTGGGAATAGTTGCCAGTATTGTCGGCGTCTTTTTTGTTCGTACTTCTAATCCTAGAAAAGTGCATATTGCTATGAATCAAGGAATTATAATAGCTTCTATTATTTTTACTGTCGGAGCTTATTTTATAAGCCAATATTTCGGCGGCGGCAATTGGCTTAATAATTTCTGGGCTATTATCACCGGCTTAGTGGTGGGATTGGTTATCGGTTGGGCAACCGACTATTTTACCTCCCACCATCACAGGCCTACTTTACTGATAGCCGAAGCCTCTAAAACGGGAGCGGCAACCAATATTATCGCAGGTTTTTCTTTTGGCATGCTCTCTACAGTAATTCCTGTAATCGTTGTTTCGTCTGGTATTCTTATTACCAACTGGCTGGCCGGCATTTATGGTATTGCTATCGCTGCTGTTGGCATGCTGGCAACTTTGGGCATCACTTTGGCAGCTGATACATATGGTCCGGTGGCTGATAATGCCGCCGGCATTGCTGAGATGGCTGGCATGGGCAAAGAAGTTAGGGAACGGGCGGAGTCTTTGGACGCCGTAGGAAATACCACCGCCGCCATCGGCAAAGGTTTTGCTATTGGTTCCGCAGCTTTGACCGCTTTAGCTCTGCTCATTTCTTTTTTTCAGATTTCCGGGTTGGTGGTTGTCAGCCTTAATGATCCGATAGTTTTGGTGGGATTATTTTTAGGCGCCGCAGTGCCTTATGTTTTTTCAGCTTTAACTATGAGAGCGGTGGGCAAGGCAGCTATGAAGATAGTTGATGAAGTTCGCCGCCAGTTTAAAGAGATTTCTGGATTAATGGAAGGCAAGGCTAAGCCTGATTATTCTCAAGCCATTTCTATTGCTACTCAAGCCGCCCTTAAGGAGATGATTTTACCTGGGCTTTTGGCCGTTATTATTCCGGTGGCTGTGGGTTTTGGTTTTGGAGACAGGGGAGCTGAAGCTTTGGCCGGTCTATTGATAGGTTCTTTAGTTAGCGGATTTTTATTGGCAGTGATGATGGCTAATGCCGGCGGCGCTTGGGACAATGCTAAAAAATATATTGAAGAGGGGCATTTCGGCGGCAAGGGATCCGATACCCACAAAGCCGCTGTTGTTGGTGATACGGTGGGCGATCCTTTTAAAGACACATCGGGTCCTAGTTTAAATATTCTAATTAAAATTATCAGCGTTGTAGCTTTAATAATAGCGCCCTTATTATAAGTTCTAAATGAAGAATACATTCAGCAAAAAATCTGGCTCGGTTATCGAGCTGGAGGTTGAACTTTCTAAGGAGGAATTTGATGTTTATTATCAGAATATTTTTAGCCAAGCTCTGGTTGATGTTGAGGTTAAGGGTTTCCGCAAGGGCGCGGCTCCTAGAGAATTGGCCGAGAGAGCTATTAATAAGCAAGCGGTTTTTGAAAAAGCGATTTCCGACGCAGTACGTTCCAGCCTTAATGAAATTACTCAAGAGAAAGAATGGACGGTTATTGATCAACCGACTATAGAGGTTTCATCCAGCGTTAATGGCCTGAAATTTAAAGGCAAGTTCGTTATTTTTCCCGAGATAAAACTTTGCGATTACAAAAAAATCGTCCGCAAACTAAAAGGAGAGCTGGATCAGGCGTTAAAAAAAATAACAGCTGAGCCGGAAGATATTGAAAAATCTTTGAATTGGCTGTTAGACTCTAGAGCTAAGACGGTGGCCATTTCCCGGGCAGCGCAAAAAGGCGATGTGGTGGAGATTGAATATGAAATTGGCGGCAAGCCAAACCAAGATCGCTTTATTTTAGGCAAGGGCAGTTTGCTTCCCGGGTTTGAAGATAAATTAATAGGCCGCAAAGCGGGAGAAAGCGCGGAATTTTCTTTAAAAGCCCCAGATAATTATTGGAAAGAAGATTTGAGAGGCAAGGAGCTTAATTTTAAGGTGAAGATAAATAATGTTTTTGAAAGGATTCTGCCGGAGCTTAGTGATGATTTTGCTAAAGGGTTGGGAAAATTTAAAGATTTAGCCGACCTAAAAGAAAATCTAAAGTTGGGCATTCTTCAAGAGAAACAAGCTAAAGTGAGCGAGAAGTTTAAAATTAAGATGGTGGAAGAAATAGTTCAATCTTCTGACATTGATATTCCCGAAGTGATGGTCAATCGTGCTGTTGATAGTCTGGTTAAAGAGTATGAACCGGCTTGGAAAGGCAGTGGCAAGACCGAAGAACAGGCGCGGCAAGATTTTGCCGAGGCGGCGCGCAAAAAGGCAGCTTCGCATCTGATTCTTTATAAAATAGCTGAAGATGAAAATCTCAAACCTACCAAGGAAGAAATAGAAAACGAGATGGCTAAGCACCAGCACGAGGTTAAAAATCTTGACAACGACAGATTTTATGGCTATATTTATGAGGTATTACAGAACAAAAAAGTCTTTGATTTTTTAGAGAAACAATGAATAATTATTTAATTCCAACAGTCATAGAGAAGTCCTCTCACGGCGAAAGGGCTTATGATATTTACTCTCGTCTTTTAAAGGAGAGAATTATTTTTTTGGTCGGCCCAATCAATGATGCTGTTGCCAACACGGTTATTGCTCAGCTTTTATTTCTAGAGCATGAAGACCCGAAAAAAGATATCCGCCTTTACGTTAATACTCCCGGCGGATCGGTGACTGCCGGTATGGCTATTTATGACACCATGCAATATATCAAGCCAGATGTGCAGACGATATGTGTGGGTATGGCCGCTTCCATGGGAGCGGTGTTGTTAGCCGCCGGCAAGAAAGGTAAAAGGATTGCTTTGCCCAACTCGGAAATTCTCTTGCACCAAGTGATGGGCGGCGCCGAAGGACAGGCAATAGAGGTGGAGATCACCGCCCGCCAAATTATTAAGATTAGGGATAAACTCAACCAGATTTTAGCCAAGCATACCGGCCAGCCGCTTTCTAAAATAGAAAAAGACACCGATCGCGATTTTTATCTCTCCGCCAATGAGGCGAAGGATTACGGCGTGATTGATGAGATTGTGAAGAAGAGATAAATAATAATAATAAAAAAGAAAAAAACAAAAAAACAATAAACGATTAATGTTGCCTTCAACATCAAACGATCGTCTGATATTGAAGGATTAAGGGTAAAGGTTGTAAAGGTTATTTGAGAGCTTTTAAAAAGTAATTTCTTAACTATAATAAATAACATGAAACCGACAGCCGAAACTCTCTTTCAGCGGGGAGTAGAAGAGATTATTGTTAAGGAGCATTTGGAAAAGGCTCTTTCCGCCAATGAGCGGAGTAAAAAATTGCGGGTAAAGTTTGGCATTGATCCCACCTCTCCCGATATGCATTTAGGCCATATGGTGGCTTTGAGGAAACTGCGCCAATTTCAGGATGCTGGCCATAAAATTATTTTGATAATCGGTGACTTTACGGCTATGATCGGCGACCCTTCCGGCCGTAACGAACAAAGAAAACCCTTAACCGCAAAAGAAGTAAAAAATAACCTTAAAAAATACCTCGCTCAAGCTGGTAAAGTTTTAAATATTAAAAAAGCCGAGGTTCATTATAACAGCAAGTGGTTTAAATCGGCTGAAATAATAACAAAATTAGCCAGCGCGATAACTTTACACCAAACAATTCATCGGTCTGATTTTAAAAAACGTTTAGAAGAGGGTGGTGATGTTAGTTTTTTAGAAGCAATGTACCCATTGTTTCAGGGTTATGACTCGGTAGCTGTTAAAGCCGACTTAGAGATTGGCGGCACCGACCAAAAATTTAATCTTTTGATGGGGAGGCAGATACAAAGCCACTTCAAAATGCCGGAGCAAGATGTGTTGATGTTTCCTTTACTTGAAGGAACTGATGGCGAGAGAAAAATGTCCAAATCTTTTGGTAATGCCATTACTTTTAATGAAAAGCCAGACGACATGTTTGGTAAAATAATGTCCGTTCCTGACAAATTAATGCCTAAATATTTTGAATTGCTCACTGATATTAATCCTATTCCGGATAAACTCATTAAAGATGATCCTCGCGCCGCAAAATTACTTCTAGCTAACAGTATTATTGCCCAGTTGCATGGAGGAAAAGAAGCTAAAAAGGCAGAGGGTGATTTTGTCAAGGTATTTTCTAAAAAGGAAAAGCCAACAAATGCGGCTAGTCTAAAAATCAGCGGGAAAAATTTGCGCATCGTTGATCTAATTATTAAAGCTGGGGTTAAAAGCAAAAGCGAGGCGTGGAGGTTAGTGGAACAGGGCGGCGTAAGTATTGATGGGGAGGTCAAAAAAGACCCCCATGAAGAAATTAAAATAAAATCTGGAGCCACTCTTAAAATAGGAAAGAGGAGATTTTTTAAGATTAAATGAGCGGACGAGGAGAATCGAACTCCCGTCTCCGCCTTGGCAAGGCGGTGTAATAGCCACTATACGACGTCCGCTTTTATTTTCAATTTAAAGGAAAAAGAAAACAGAGTAACTAAAAATAAAGGTCATGATTATAAAAGCTACCACCACTATTCTCACCCAATCCTTAACTTTCATAAGAAATATTATACAATAAAAATTATTCTTTTTAAAGTGTGCACCCACGAGGAATTGAACCTCGATTTCGGGATCCGCAATCCCGTGTTCTGTCCATTAAACTATGGGTGCCTCTAAAAACCCATTACTCTGGCAATCTCATCAATCAGTGATGGAGCGTATTCCATCTCCGGCATCAGTGGCTTTAACTTTCCTTTTATTACTCCGGTTTTTTCGAATGGGAGGGTTATTTTTTCATAAGCTCCGAAAATCCCCTTTTTCCTCAAGATCAAAACATTACCCTCTATTGTAAAACCAGAAAAACTTTTTAATGAATAATCTTTACCATCTATCCGCAGATTATTTTTATCAAGACCGAAACGGATAGTTTTGGGTCTTTTCTCTCCCCAGACAACAATCATTATGACGGCGATTACTCCAAAAAAAGCAAAGAGCATGTTCCTCTGCCAAAGAGCTATCAAAATAATAACAGCTCCGATGACGATAACCCAGCCATACCAAGACAAGTCTTTCTTATAGTAATGAAATTCCGGGGCTTGCCACTCAATTCTTTCTGGCATTATTGACAATAATATCAAGAAGTTGCGAAAAATCAATACCGGCCTTTTTCGCGGCTTGCGGGATAAGGCTTGTCCTAGTCAGACCGGGGAGCGTGTTAACTTCAAGAATATGGAGATGGCCATTATCGTCCAAAATCATATCCGTTCTGGAATAACTGGAACATTTGAGAGATCGGTGCGCCTTTAAGGCCGTCTTTTGTATTTTTTCAATTATTTCTTTGGGTAATTTAGGCGGCGTTATTTCTTTGGATGCTCCGGCAACATATTTAGATTGATAGTCAAAAAATTTTCCTTGTTTAGGGATGATTTCAGTGGGCGGCAAAGCTGTTGACTTGCCTTTGATTTCTAAAACACCGCAAGTCAACTCTCTGCCTCTAATAAAATCTTGTACCATGACATTATTGCTGAAACAAAAAGCATTACTGATAGCCGGCGCTAACTGGCCCAGGGTTTTTATTACATGAGTGCCTACACTAGAACCCCTATCGTTGGGTTTGACCACTAGCGGTAGTCGGAAATGAGCTATAGGCCAGCCGGCTTTGATTGTTTTTTTTGTTAAAGTAGAAAAAGCCGGGCAGGACAATCCTTTTTTTATTAAAACAGTCGCTGATTTCTTTTTATCCATTGCCAACTTGCTGGCGCGGCTGTCGGAGCCAGTGTAAGGAATGCGAAATTTCTCTAGCAAAGATTGCAGGCGGCCATCTTCGCCGTATTCGCCATGCATAGCGATAAAAACAACATCGCATCCATCCTTAAGCTCTTTAATTTTTATCGGCCACTTGCCTTCTTTTGTTACAACTATCGGCAAGATGTCATATTTATCTCTATCGAGATGCTTAATTACCATCTTTCCCGTTGCCAAAGAAACTTCGTGCTCTGAAGAAGGCCCGCCCATTAAAACAGTTACCCTTGTCTTTTTTTCTTTCATTATTTTTTTGAATAAATTAATCAGCATTATAATTGGCAATACTTTAATTTTTAAACATTAAATAATTAAAAATTCAATCAAAATTCAAAATTATAAATTCAAAATTTTTCGTTCACATTCTCTCTATGGTTTCTATTCCCAATAACCCCAAGCCATTCTTAATCACTTGAGCGACCGCCTCAACCAACGCCAAACGAAAATTTCTTATCGGTTCTTCCGCTTTTGCCACCGAATCCATATCATAGAAGCGATTAAATTGCTGGACTAGTTCATTAAGATAGTTAGCGACAAAGTGAGGTTCGTTCAGCTCTCTGGCTTGCCTGACAACTTCCGGAAATCTCGCTAAGAGCATTATTAATTTACTTTCTCGTTGATTTAAATTAACAATTGTTATTTTTCGCTTTTCGCTTTTCGCTTTTCGCTTTTTTTTCAATATGCTTCTCGCCCTTACATATCCATACTGAATATAGGGGGCGCTGTTTCCCTGTAAATTAATAATTTTATCAAGATATAATTAAATCGGCTTGCTTCTTTTTTGTGATAGATTATTAAAAATCAACGCGATCACCCCAATTTTTTTATTTCCTTTGGCTTTTTTAACAGCTTCCTTCAGCACATCTTTCAGAAAAACCACCCTGCCTTTTCTGGTGGCCGCCTTTTTGCCGCCGATAGTCACCAAGTTGTATCCGATATGCTTCATTTTCTCGCCGGCATATCCCAACAGGGACAGGGTTTTAAATATTTGCTTAAAATAAAACTCCTGTTCTTGTCCCGTGATATAAAGATTTTTTTCTGGGCGATATTTTTTAAAACGCCATTTAGCGGCGGCTAAATCTCTGGCGGCATAAAGAGTGGCGCCGTCGCTTTTGGCGAGAATATAAGATTTAAGGCCGAATTTTTCCAGATTAACAACCGCCGCCTCATATTCTTGTGTGGCGACTCCTTTCTTAACCGCCTCTTTTATAATTTCTAGAGCGTCTTTTTTAAATAAACTCTCTCCGGACCAGACTTCAAACTTTGTTCCTAGTTCTTTGTAGGTCTTTTTAAAATCTTTGACACTGCAATCGCGAAATTTTTTCCATAGAGCCAGCAGTTTTTTATCGCCCTCTTCCATTTTTTTAAAAAGGTCTCTAGCCTCTTGTTCTAATTGCTCATCTTTTTCTGTTTCTTGATTAATTTTTACGTACAAATCAAAAAGATTTTCTATGGTCAGAGGGGCAGGTCCGAATTTCTGCCAAGCTAAAGCAAGCTTGCCGAATTGCGTTCCCCAATCTCCCAAATAATTTATGCCGACAACTTTATAGCCGCCAGCCAAATAAATATTTTTTAGCGCCATACCCAAAACAGTGGTGCGTAAGTGGCCAATATGCATCGGCTTGGCGATATTGGGGCTGGAGTAATCTATCAAAATAGTTTTGTTTTTTTTTGCCTCCCAGCCGTATTTATTTTTAAACTTGCTTACTTCAGCCAAAATTTTACCAGCCAGTATTTTTTTATTGAGTGTTAGATTGACATACCCGCCGGCTACTTCCACTTTTTCAATCAACGGCTCCCCAAGAGCCGTTATTTTTTCGGCTAATTTATTAGGGTTACTCTTAAAAGAAGGCACAGCCAAATCCGCCTCTATTTCGAGTGGGGGAAAATTAATAGGCGCTTCTAATTTAAGTTCAAGCCGTTTTTTTAAATCATCTAAGGCATAGGCCATTGCCTTTTATACTACCTAAAATTTACAGGAATTTCCAAACTTACGGCAGTTTTATAAAGTCTCTGCCAGAGAGAATGGAATAAAGCGCCGCCGGATCCACGCGCCAGGGGTTTGTTTTCTCGCCGCCTTCAAAAAAGCCAATATCGCGAATATAAACCGGCACTCCTGATTTTTCATCTCCGCCCACTAAAATCTTTACGCCATTGACTGGGTTGCTGATTTCAAAGTGAGTGTCCCATGGCCGGTTGAGGGGATTGTTATTGTCACCGGTATCTTTATTAGCGAAAATAGAAAACTGCAATCCCTTTGTTTCAAAGCCCTTGACCCTGATGTGTTGGAGGCGGCCTTTGAATGTGTGATTGATAGTAACCTCTCGCAACATTGCCCCCGCCTTTTTTTCTTTCTCAATAATTTTTATTAATTCCTCCCCCAGCTCTTCGTTTGTTACTCCTAAATTAAACATCGCGCTCGTGTCAGCCTTAAGTACATCTTTTAATTTTTCATCTCTTCCTAAAAATCCGCTTTGGGCATCAGCTCCCGGCCGGGCGCGTTTTTCAATCTCTGCTATCGGCACGCCGTTAATATCTTTAAGATTATCAACCATTTTCATCCTGTCTTTAAACCACTCGGGATTGCATCGGCTGATTTTACCTTGTGGCCTATTTCTTCTCTGACTAGTTGGCTTAAGATCATTTTTTTTCTTATCCCACTCATAAATAACGAAGGGATCACCTCCTAATTTTTCATCAATAACCGGCCTGATATCCGCAAAGGGTTTTTGTCCGGGCTTAAAAGTCCACAGCCAGACGCCGTTACTGAAACAATCTATCTGGTCAGGATTATTTTTTAAGTAGCAATCAACTTTGAGCACTTGAGGATCTTTTTTTAAATCCATTAAATTTGTTCTTATTTTTGCTTCAGCATTTTTCAGAAAATTATCCAGCTCCGGGGCTTGACCTTTTCTTTGGGTAAATTGTTCGTCTAACAAGTTCAACTCTGTGGCATTGCTAGCGGCTATGATTTCTCCGGAATACGGGTCAATAACTACGATTCTCGATCCCGGCCCCTGCTCAAAGCCATACTCGTTTTTCACTTTTTCCTCCCACTCTCTTAATTTCGGAGTATTATGGGCTGGGTTGGAGGCGATGAATTCTTCATCTGCCCAGCCAAAGTTTACCCAGGAGCCGTAAATTCTGTATTTGCCGGCTAATTTAGCCGCTTCCTTCTCTAAAGCGGCAGTTAAAGTAGAGCATGGCCGGAAAGCGTTTGCGTGGCAATGCTCTGATTTTACAAAAACAACAATTCCCAGCTCATTAGCGTTTCTATTTTTAGCAAAATTATTCAGAATCTGGTCTTTAGACCATAAATTAGGCGTGAGTGGCGTAACATTTCTTAAATCTTCCATAGGAATCGGTCTTTTTCTTGGATATTTATATAAATTATAGAAATCTAAAGCCGCTTTTGGCCCAATGGCATCGATAAAAAAATCATCCGATTGGACTTGGGCTGAAGAAACATTTTCCGGAGGAAGAGGGAAAGAAACCCAAAAAGCCAGCGCCCAAACAACCAGCGATAAGGTCAACGCTAAATATAAGATAGAGAATTTTTTATTCACTAACTAATTGTAGCAAAATTGCCATTTTTTTAAAAAAACAGTAGAATCAAAGCTGTTTGGAGAGGTGCCTGAGAGGCTTAAAGGAATGGTTTGCTAAACCATGGCTGCGCAAGCGGCCTCGTGGGTTCGAATCCCACCCTCTCCGCCAGTTTTCTTTTTTATTATTTTCTGCTATAATAACTCCAATGACTACAGCTTTGTGGATTCCTTTTGCAATTATAGCAGTCGTTATTTTATGGCTGGTTCTTTCTTACAACGGCTTTATTAGGTTGGTAAATCGCGCCAAAGAGGCCTGGTCCGACATAGATGTCCAACTAAAGCGCCGCTATGATTTGATTCCTAATCTTATAGAAACGGTTAAGGGTTATGTTTCTCACGAAAAGCAGGTTTTAGAAAAGGTTACCGAGGCGCGGACAAGGGCGATGAGCGCTCAAACAATAGGGGAGCATGGCCAAGCAGAGAATATGCTGGCAGGAGCCCTGAAAACTTTATTTGCGGTTTCCGAAAACTATCCTCAATTAAAAGCTAACGAGAATTTTCTTGAGTTACAAAGAGAGCTTTCTGATACCGAAAACAAGATTCAGGCGGCCCGTCGCTTTTACAACACTAATGTTCGCGACCTCAACACCAAGATAGAGTCTTTCCCCGACAACTTCATCGCCAAAATTTTTCACTTTAAGAAGCGTGAATTTTTTGAACTTCAGGAGGCGTCCGCTAAAGAGCCGGTTAAAGTCAGTTTTTAATTTTTAAAAAGTGTCTCTTTATAAGCAACAGGATAAGAATATCCGAAGAACTTGGGTGTTGATGGCCGTGTTTTTTGTTTTTGTCATCGCCGTCGGTTGGGTTTTTTCCCAGATTTTTTTAAGTCCGGCTATTCTTTATTTTGCCGTCGGCTTCAGCTTGCTGATGAATTTTTTCAGTTACTGGTATTCTGACAAGATTGTGTTGGCGATGTCCGGCGCGCAACCGGTAAAAAAAGAAAATCATCAGGAAATTTATATGATTGTTGAAAATCTTTGCATTATTGCCGGACTGCCCTTACCCAAGATTTATATTATCAACGATCCCGCTCCCAATGCTTTTGCTACCGGCCGCGACAAAAACAATGCCGCGGTCGCTTTTACTACCGGCCTAATTGAACAGCTTAATAGAAGTGAATTGGAAGGCGTGGTGGCCCACGAACTTTCTCATATCGGCAATCGGGATATTTTAATTTCAACAATTATTGTAGTGTTGGTCGGGTTTGTCGCGTTATTGTCGGATTTTTTTATTAGATGGTCTTTTTTTAGCGGAAGAAGCCGCGACAAAGACGCTCGCATGCAGATTATATTGATGGTGGTTGGAGTGGTGCTGGCAATTTTAGCGCCGATTGCCGCCATGCTTATCCAGCTGGCAATCTCCCGCAAAAGAGAATTTTTAGCCGACGCTTCCGGCGCTCTCCTTACCAGATATCCGGAGGGTTTGGCGTCGGCTCTTAAAAAAATATCCCAATACCCCGCTTCGCTCCAAAGAGCCAATAAAGCCACCGCCCATCTCTACATTTCCAGCCCCTTTAAAGGCAGAAAAGCTTCGGGTTGGCTGACTAAATTATTCATGACTCATCCTCCGGTGGAGGAGAGGATAAGGGCGCTCTCTGTTTAATACGACTTCCCAAGCCGGTTTTTTTGTGGTAAAATCTTGGGATTATGCCAGCAAGCAACAATCTTAAAAAACGGCCGCCGATAGTGGTGGTGATGGGCCACGTTGATCATGGCAAGACTACCTTGCTGGATTATATTAAAAAAACCAATATCGCCGCTAAAGAAGCCGGCGGCATTACCCAATCTATCGGCGCTTATGAAATCACCCATAACGGCGAAAAAATAACTTTTATAGACACTCCCGGCCATGAAGCTTTTTCTAAAATGAGGGCGCGAGGCACTAAAGTGGCCGATATCGCTCTTTTAGTTGTGGCGGCCGATGATGGAGTTAAGCCGCAGACTAAAGACGCCCATCGAATTATTAAAGAATCAGAAACCCCTTTTATCGTTGTGATAAATAAAATTGATAAAAACAACGCTGATGTCAATCGTGTGAAAAGCGAACTGGCGCAGGAGGGCATTATGTTGGAAGGTTTTGGCGGCAATATCAGCTTTAAAGAGATTTCTGCTAAAAAAGGCGATGGTGTTGAAGAGCTTCTAGACCTTATTCTGCTGACTGCCGAGATTGAGGGCCTGACCTATGACCCCCAAAATCCGGCCAAAGGTTTTATTTTAGAATCGCACATTGACAGCCGCCGAGGGATAGTGGCTTCGGCTATAGCCACAGACGGAATTTTGAAAGAGGGCGATATGATTGGCGGGGTAAAAATCCGTTCCTTGGAAGATTTTCTGGGCAAAAGAATTAAACAGGCCGAGCCCTCTGCTCCAGCGTTGATTCTTGGTTTTGCCGAGGTTCCCGAGATAGGAATGGAATTTATCGTGGGAGAGGGGAGTATTTCTACGGTTAACTATAAATCTTCCGAACAGGAGATAAAGGAGGGGGCGCTAAACATTATTATCAAGGCTAGCGACACGGGTTCTCTGGAAGCCTTAACGGAGGTGATTAATAATTTACCCCTGCCGGAAAATGTCAGTATTAACATTGTCAACCAATCGGTGGGGGATGTTTCTGACGGCGATGCCAAATTAGCCATCAATACGGGCGCTCTGATTATTGGTTTTAAAGTTAAAGAAAAAACTGCCACTGAAGACAAGCGGCTTAGGGTAATTACCTCTGACATCATCTATGAACTTATCCAAAAAATTGAAGAATGGCTCAAAAAAACAAATGAGCATATTGTTGCGGGAGATTTAGAGGTGTTGGCTGTTTTTGGTAAGAAGGGCGGCAACAAACAAATCATCGGCGGCAAGATAGCCGAAGGTTATATGCAGAATAATTCTCACGTGGCTATTGTCCGAGGGGGTAAGGAGTTAGGCGGAGGCAAGATAGTGAATTTACAAAAAGATAAAAAAGATGCCAATCGGGTGGAGGCTGATAATGAGTGCGGGTTGATGGTTAGCGCCGAGATAGAGATTAAAATCGGCGACCATCTTATAATTAAATAACGAGCTTGTCGAACTATGAACTTTCGTCAGCAGAGACTTAACAAATTAATATTGGAAGAGCTGAATAATATTATTATAAGGGAGCTGGAGTTTAAAGGTTTTTTAGTGACTTTAACTTATGTGGAAGTTTCTAAGGACTTAGATAAGGCAGAGGTGGGAGTAAGCGCTTTGCCATCAGAAAAAATTGGTGAGGCTGTGATTATTTTAAAAAAATTTCAACGTCGGCTTCAGTACTTGCTTAACGAAAAGATAAAAATTAAGGCGATGCCCCAAATTTATTTTCTTGCTGACTACGGGTTTGAAAGAGCGGCCAGAGTTGAAAAATCTTTGATGGAGGATAATAATATGGGGTAGCAAAAGGCCTGGTAGCCAAGTGGTAAGGCAGGAGTCTGCAAAACTCTTACACGGGAGTTCGATTCTCCCCCAGGCCTCATTTCAGCAAAAATTGCGGAAAGGTTCAGGAACTCCCTGTGCATAAATATGTTTGCGGCATGGTTAAGTATGAATTATAATTCATATAAAGGTCAATTTATTATCAAAATGAACAAATCAAAACATGTTTCACTGTACGCTCAAAAATAAGAAAATTGAAAAGTGCTGTTGCGAGAAGCGTGGCGATAAATTTTACTGCACGCTTGCTGATAAAACCATTGACACGTGTTGCTGTGAACCGAAAGAATCCAAAGAATCTCCGGATTATTGCAAGGATTGTTGCAAGAGCGCATAGGGCCATTTTCCGTGCTTCTCTAATTCATACCATGAAACATATTGACTTAGACAAGCCGCACCAATTCTTCTTCGAAACTCTTAGCAATCAAGCAAGGTGGGGCATTATTCATTTGCTTCACAAGGGGCCTTATCGGGTCACCGATATCGTTAAAAAGCTTGGCTACGAACAAAGTCTGGTTTCTCATCATTTGCGCCGGCTTGAGACTTGCGGCTTCGTGGGGGCAGAAACAAACGGCACTGAAAGAATTTATCACCTCAATAAAAAAACCATCACCCCTCTTCTTAAATTGGTGGATAACCACGTTAATCAATTTTGTAAAAAAATCTGTTGTAAAAAGCCATGACTATCTACACGAAAACCATTACTCGGGCGAAGTTTTGTCTTGGTGCTCGGGGTGGGAGTTGAACCCACACGACATTGCTGTCGGAGGATCTTAAGTCCTCTGCGTCTGCCAGTTTCGCCACCCGAGCGTTGCTTGATATATTAATAAAGTTTGCTGTGTTTGCCAATAGCGGCAGCTATTGACTTCTCCGGTGGTAGGAGTATGATAAAGCGGTAAACATAAGAAGTGTGAAAAGCCCCGAAAGGGGGCTTTTTGATTGCCAAAAACATGAAAAACATCATAAAAAAATTACAAAAAATAGGCCAAAAAGCCTTTGTTAGCGGCCTGTTTTCTCTTGTTCTAACCAGTAATTTAGCCCCCGTTCTAACCAATATTTCTTCTACTATTCCTTGGGCTGATTTTGGGCAAAAATTGGCGGAGACCATCAATTTGAAAATTGATGAAGAAAAATACAAAACAATCTCTGTTATCGCTACCGCTTACTCTTCTACGCCTGACCAGACCGATGATACGCCATTTATTACCGCCGCCAATACAGAGGTCAGAGAAGGTGTGATTGCCGCCAACTTTTTAAAATTTCACACCAAAATCAAAATTCCTGATTTATACGGCGACAAGGTTTTTTCTGTTGAGGACAGGATGAACAGGCGATATACTGAGGCGGTTCCTCCCCGTATAGACATTTGGCTTTCGGATCGCCATCTAGCAAAAAAATTCGGCGTCAAACAGATTAATATTGTTGTCTTGGATTAGAAAAACATCCGCCTCAGGCGGATGTTTTGTTAACCCATTAAATTTCTAGCGGTCTCTCTGGCAGTTCTATACCCATGGTCAATAGCTTTTCTGATATCTCCTTGAGAGAAGGTGATAATTTCCAGTGTTGGCAGCATAATAGCCGGATTGATATAAATAATTCTTCGCCGCCAACTTTTTCTTCGCGAGAATTTTTCTCGCAATTGGACAATTTCTGTGGAATGGCTTGGGTTGGGTTGAATAATCAGGTCTTCATTTTCTTTCAAGATAGAATTCAGTTCCGATCTCATTTCTCGATTGATAACAATTCGCAGGCAATTTCTCAAACGCCAGTACCAACTGGTGCTTTCCGGATCTCCGGCTAAAGCCGATGTGCGGATATTAGAAAAGATAAAAACAGTGTCGCATCCCTTTTGCAGAGCCCGGCGGACATCAATGTGCAGGCCGTCGGAAAATATCTGATTCTTAATTTTGACCGGCGGCAAAAAACCCATTAAAGCCGTGGTGGCGCAAAGAGCTTTTTTAAAATCTTCGTAATCTTCGGGCTTTAATTTTTGATTGGAAAAAAACTCGGTCTGGTTATCTTTACTCTCGTTAGATAAAATAACCTCTAGCTCTGTCGGCGAACCGGCGATTTTTTCCATATCCAGCCGTTTTAACAGCTGCCAAATGCCGTGATTGCTAAAAAGCGAGTTTTTGCCTAACCGCAGCAACATACCTCTTTTATTAAAAATAGCATTCGGTCCATGATCCTCCACTTCCAGCCAAATTTTTTCTAATTCTTTAATGTCTTGGGATTCAATAATCTTGGCTGCGCTAAAAACTCCCCCGGAAACGCATTGGATATAATCGGGTTTTATGCCTTTTTCCCAGCAGGCTTTTGCCATGCCGACTCCATAGGCGCAGAGAAAGCCTCCCCCGTCAAAAATCCAGCCAACCTTACCCAGATCAGCCACTGTTCACGCTCCTTTGCTTATTTTTTTAAAGTGCCCGCGAATCTTTCTTTATCTTCTCAAAATCATTAAGAATGAAAAAGGCGATAAAAGCAAGAAAGAGAGTTGTTTGAAAAGCTGGACCGTATATGAGCACCAAGCCGTTAAAAACACTATGCAATAGGGTGGCCAGCAATAATCCTGTAATAATCGCTTTAGCGGTGCCGCTTCCTCTAGCAATGCTAATCGCCCAATAGAATCCCACCAAAGCAGAACTTAAGCTGTGGAGCAGGGTGGCGCCGAGGAATCTTAAAACAATTAATTCAAAGCCGTTGATAGATTGGGCAACCGAAGCAATATTTTCAACAGTGGCAAATCCCAAAGCGGCAATAATCATATAAATCATGGCGTCAATCGGTTCATCAAATTCTTTACGAGAGCTGACCCAAAGATAAACCACTAAAAATTTTATTAATTCTTCTACTCCAGCCAGAGCGAAAATAAGGGGCGGACTGAAATCTTTTATATTCAGCCACTCCGCCAGATAACTAACCTGAACTTGCAACTGGAGGGCGACAAAAGCTGCCAGACCTCCCCAAATAAATGTGGAAATAATAATTCTTTTCGGTTCTGGTTTTTGCCTGTCTTCCTGCAAGAAAAAAACCAGCCAGACAAAAGCGGGAATCAATCCGAGAATTATCGCCAACCAGGTCACCATTTTTCTATGATTAACAAATTTTTACTGCCCGTATTTTGCCAGACTTCTTCCGTGATAAAAGGCATAAAGGGATGGAGAATTTTTAAAGATTTTACTAAAACATAAAACAACACAGCGTCAGTTTCTTTGTCCGGATTTTTCTTTGACTCCTCAATACAAATATCGCAAAAACTATGCCAGAAGAAATCGTAAAATTTATGCAACGCCTGGCCGAATTTATATTTTTCTAAATCCTTCTCCAAATCCTTTTTAACTTTCTCCAGCTGTTTTAAAATATCTTTATTAAATTTAAGCTTTACATTTTTAGGTTCAGATATTGGAAATTGGGTTTTAGATATTTTTTTTCTTCCAAAAACAAACTTGGAGGCATTCCGAACTTTATTGGCAAATTTTTTACCAGCGATAACCGCCGTTTCGTCCCAGTGGATATCCTGTCCGCCCATAGTCTGCCATATAATGCCAAAACGGGTGGCGTCGGCGCCGTATTTTTCTACCAATTCCAGCGGGTCGGTGCCCGTACCCAAGCTCTTTGACATTCTTTTACCCTCTTTAGTGAGGACGGTGGCGTGAATTAGAGTTTCCGGAAAAGGCGGCTTACCCATAAACTCTATTCCGGAATAAATCATTCGTCCCACCCACAGATTGATAATGTCGCGGGCAGTTATCAAAACATTGGAGGGGTAAAAATCCTTCAAATCTTTTTTAGACAAACCGGCAAAGGGCCATAAAGAGGATGAGAACCAAGTATCCAAGACATCTTCCGATTGAATGAATTTGGCGGCGCAATGGCGGCACTTTGGCTGGGTTACGGAAACTATCATTTCTTCACAACGGCCAACCTCCTTTTCTTTTCCCGGCAGGGGAACACATTTTAACTCATGGAACCAAACTGGCAGTCGATGCCCCCACCAAATCTGGCGGGAAACACACCAATCTCTTACGTTGTTTAGCCAGTTAAAATAAAGCTTTTCAAAATTTTTGGGAATGATAGAAGTTTTTTTGCCTTTAACGGCACTAGTGGCCGTTCTAGCCAATTCTTCCATTTTCAAAAACCATTGTTTTGATGGCAGGGGTTCCAGCACCGAGTCACAGCGATAGCAGGCGGCGGTACGATGGTGGTACAGCTCCTCTTTAACCAGCAGGCCGACGCTTCTTAAATCCTCCGCTATTTTTTTTCTGGCCTCCGCCACTTTCATACCCGCATACTTGCCGGCTTTTTCATTCATTCTGCCTCGTTCATCAATAACTTGTATTAAGGGAATTTTATGTCGTTGGGCTATCTCAAAGTCGGTGATATCGTGAGCGGGCGTCACTTTAATGGCGCCGCCGCCAAACTTCTGGTCAACAGCTCTGTCGCCGACAACTATTATCATTATTTTTATTTTTCTTGGATTGTCTAAAGATCCGCTAACATCCAGCGATTCTATTTCCAGCTCCTTGCCTATATATTTTTTATATCGCTTGTCTTGGGGGTGGACGGCTATGGCGGTATCGCCAAATTTTGTTTCCGGGCGCACCGTGGCCAGTGTTATAGGCCCGTATTTTATGTAATAAAGAATCGCATTCTCTTCTTTGTATTCTATTTCCAAATCAGAAAGGCTGGTTTGGCAGCGGACGCACCAGTTAACCGTCCTTAAATCCCGATAAATCCAACCTTTTTTATAGTAATGAATAAAAGTTTTGTTAACCCACTCGGAGTATCGGGGGTCCATAGTAAAACGCAGGCGTGACCAGTCGCAGGACGCTCCCAATTTTTTTAATTGTCCAATAATGATATCGCCATATTGATTTCTCCATTGCCACACTCTCGCTATAAATTTTTCTCTGCCCAATTCCCAGCGATTCAACCCTTCTTTTTTTAATTGCTTTTCCACTGCGTTTTGGGTGGCGATGCCGGCGTGGTCGGTGCCGGGAAACCAGACCGTTTTAAAGCCTTTCATCCGATGATAACGGATAAGAACATCGCTTAAAGTGGCATTGAGGGCGTGGCCCATATGCAGAGAGCCAGTAATGTTGGGTGGCGGCAGATGGATGCTGTACGGTTTTTTAGCGTCCTTAAGCCTGTCCGGATTAAAGAAACCGGATTTCAGCCACTCTTGATAGATTTTTTCCTCCATAAACAATTAAATAATACATAATGTTTTGGCTAAAAGACAGCTTTTGACAGTTTTTTAAAAAATGTTATAATCAGAGAAGTAAATTGAATCAGGGCTCTTTCAAGGAGAAAAAATGAAGGCTCGATTGCTTTCCGCCACCGGCAGGGTTCTGCCCTCGCCACCGGAGATGGATGTAATTGAACTGGTTAAGTTTTTCTTCACCGATTGTCCGCCCGGCATAATGCTGGAATTTGAACACTCAAGCTTCAGCGGTCGACCCAAAATATGCGCTATCGAGGGGCGAATTTCTTTTGAGCCGAGGCATATCGTCAGGCGCGGTAAACGCCAACGAGGCCATGGCCGCAATCAGGTGCGAGGAATAGTGAATAACGTTCGGCACAATCGCCGGCCGACACTTATCCAAAGCTAGCGCTGGCAACCACCCCCATCCGAAACACATCCGGTGGGGGGTTTTTTATACCAACCTTCACGATCGTGAAGGTTGGTATATATAGCGGAAGTTTATAAATTAAGATTAGGCAAGGTCTTATTTGCTTTGTAATGTTTTCCCAGACAAGCCGCGGCGGCAATCATGACAGCATTGTCCATATTATATTTCATCTCCGGAGCATAAAATTTAGCTTTTATTTTCTTACTTTCTTCTTCTAATCTTTTTCTTAGGGCTTGGTTGCAGGCGACGCCTCCACAGAGCAAAATAGATTTTGCTTGGAACTCTTTGGCGGCGCGGATGGTTTTTGCGGTTAAAACATCAATGGCCGCTTTTTGAAATGAGGAGCAGACATCATTTTTTTTGAATTTGGGATTGTCGCGAAGGTAATAAAGCACAGCTGTTTTTAAGCCGGAAAAACTAAAATCATAATTTTTGGCGTTAATCATAGGGCGGGGAAATTGTATGGCGTTAAGATTTCCCTTAAGGGCAAGCTTTTCTACTTCTGGTCCGCCGGGGTAGGGAAGTTTGAGCATCTTTGCCACCTTATCAAAAGCTTCGCCGGCGGCATCGTCTCTTGTTTCGCCTAATTTTTTCCATTGGTTCGCCGAAGCTTTTAGCGAAGGCGACCATTTTTTCATTTGCAGGAGGATTGTATGCCCACCGCTAACTATTAAAACTACAGCCGGAAATTTAATTTTATTTTTGTGGTTAAGCCAGTTGGAGTAAATATGTCCTTCAAGGTGGTTAATGCCTACAATTGGCAAATCCATTTTTTTTGCCAGATCATTAGCAAAATTAATTCCCGTCCAAAGGCATGGCTCTAAGCCGGGGCCAACAGTAACAGCTATGCTATTAATTTTGAACTGTTTTCTAATGGAATCAAAAAGCACCGGAAGATTTTTTATATGCTCACGTTTGGCCAATTGAGGAACCACCCCTCCATAAGAGCGGTGGGTTTTTATTTGGGACGCAACGGCTTCGAATAAGATTGAAAATTTTATCTTATTACACCCAACGATTGCAATCGCTGTTTCGTCACAGCTTGTTTCTATCGCCAGAATCTTTTTTGACATTGTTTATAGTCTATGCCACAACTTTGATAAATAAAAAAGCCCCGATGGGGGCTTACCGTCTAATTTCCCGGTCTTTCCACATTTTAGGAAGCATATCTTGAGGCTTCCAATCTTGCATAATCTGCCCCAAATCAACTCCCGATTGGTATTTACTATCACTTTTTTGCGAGTAGTCATCTTCTTTTCTTATCGGCTCAACTTGAAAAAAGGCGAGCTGGGCAATTCTACGGCCCACAACCAAGGGAATATGGTAAAAACGGGAATTGTTGGTTATTTCCATCGTCCAGCGGTTAACATAACCGACATCCCCCCAACCTGCGCATTTGCAGACTGAAAGAAAATTTCTGCCGATGGAAGATCGGGCTTTCATCATAGTGGTAACGCACTTTTGGCCGCCGATAAACTCTTCGGTATGAGCCAGAATCATCTCACCGGGGGCGAGCAGAATAATCCTGTCCTCTGGTCCTATGCTATCTTCTAAAAGGCGTCTAAGGCTTGCGTTGCGGCCTTGCAAGAAATCTTTAAGAAGCGTCGCCTCTTCGGCTTCTTGGCCCCAAACTTCCTCAACTTGCGTCTTGCTGAAGGGGTTGTAAATTTCCATCCGGCCATGATTCCAACGGTCTTTTTCTCTAAAAAAATAAGGGCCGATAGTTACATCGTAACTACAGTTGCCCAAGTTTTTCTCATTAAAAGGCGAAATGACAACATTTCCCAGTTTCAAGTGATCAATAATTGCTCTTTTTGAGAGTAGCATTTTTTCGTCCTTTCTTTACCAGGCCTTAAAAGCGTTTTTAGCAACCAGAAACATTCTGCCATGGCCGAAGTCGGTATTTATCTGAATCTTTGCGGCGCAAAGCGGACATTCTTTTGGCGGCCAAGATTCTAATTTAATGTTTGCTAAGGAGAAAAGATAATCAACTCCGGCTTCTTTTGCCTCAACTCCGCCTCTATTCCAAATCGCGCCGGCAGCAATTGGAACGGCTTTTGCCTCCCGTACAGCTTCCGCTAAGAATTTTATCGATTCTCCTGTGGTGACGACATCGTCAACAATCAACACTTTCTTGCCTTTAATCAGTTTTTTATAACCATAGTCAAAGGTGAAACGCTTGACCGTCGGATTTTCAGATTTCTCCCCATAGACGGCAAATACCAGCCGGTTCGTTAACTGGTTTAAGTGATGCGCAGTCCATTGGGAGAGTATAATTCCCCCCATCGCCGGACCGACAACGGCATTGATTTCATAATCAACAAAATGTTCGGCAATGGCGCGGCAAAGAAGAGATGTTTCTTCGTGGTAGGGGTATAAGTCCTTTTTGTTAACATAGCTGGACCCATGTTTTCCTGAGGCGTAAACATAATGGCCTCCGGTAATCATGGCCCTCACTCTCTCCATTAAAACAACAACCTCTTTTTCGGTTATCATGCAATCTCCTTTAGATGTCAAAGTTCATTTTTTATTTTGTATCTCTTTGAGCTGGGAGTCAAATTTTGCAAAAAACTCAAAAAATAGGTACAATGCAAAAATTGGTCCCATCGTCTAGTGGCCAGGACAGGTGGTTTTCATCCACCAAACAGGGGTTCAATTCCCCTTGGGACCGCAGGGCACAAGGGGAGCAGATTTGATAATTCCATCATTTCAATCCAATATAAATCAGGTAATTATGTTTCAATCGCAAACTTTTAAAATCAAGGGAATGCATTGCGCTTCCTGCGCGGCAACTATTGAAAAGACCTTAAAAAAATCTGAGGGAGTGGCTTCGGCGGAAGTTAACTATGGAACGGAAACCGCTAAAATTTCTTTTGATGAGAAGAAAACCGATCCGCAATCTTTATCCAGAACCATTGAACCATTGGGCTACTCTTTTGCTGTTGACGCAATGGCTGGCAGTATGGACCACGCGGCTCATATTGGCGCTGGCTCATCCAAAGAAGAAAAGCTGAAAGAGCTGGAAAAAATGAAGCGAAATGTTTTTTCGGCTATTCCTCTGGCGGCTTTCAGCGCCCTTGCTATGATCTGGGAAATTTTTATCGGGGCGCAGCCTGTTTTTTTATATATACTGCCCCTAATGGCGACCTACGTTCTTTTTGTAGTTGGTCAACCATACCTTCTTGGGGTTTACCGATTTATTCGTTACGGGGCGGCCAATATGGAAACGCTGATTGGTATCGGCACCTCCGTCGCGTATATCTACAGCATTATCATCACTCTTTTTCAGGAACAGCTGGGGCAATTTATTAATATTGAAGGCGTTTATTTTGACGTTACGATTATTGTTATTACTTTTGTGGCCCTCGGCGAATATCTTGAAGCGCGCGCCAAATTGAAAACAGGTGATGCTATAGAGAAACTTCTTGGCTTGCAGGCGAAAACAGCGCTGGTTATCCGCAATAAAAAAGAGCAGGAGATTTCTGTTGATCTGGTTATTATTGGTGATTTGGTCATTGTTAAGCCCGGAGGAAAAATTCCGGTTGACGGCACAATTACTGAGGGGTCTTCATATGTAGACGAGGCCATGATAACGGGCGAGCCGATGCCGGTCGGGAAAAACCTTGGTGATACAGTGATTGCCGGCACCATAAACACTAATGGCGTCATCACCTTTAAAGCGACTAAAATCGGCTCGGAAACCATGCTGGCGCGCATTATTAAAATGGTGGAGGAGGCACAAGGCAGTAAGGCGCCGATTCAGGCGTTGGTGGATAAAATTTCCGGAATTTTTGTGCCGATAGTTCTTATTTTGTCTTTTGTTGCTCTCGGCTCTTGGCTCTTGATAGGAACCAGTTATTTAGGATTAACTCAAGCGATTTCTTTCGGCTTGGTTTCTCTTGTTAGTATTTTAGTTATTGCCTGTCCTTGCGCTTTGGGTTTGGCGACCCCGACGGCCATCATTGTCGGCGTCGGCAAGGGAGCGAGGGAGGGGATACTTGTCAAGGATGCGGCGACGCTGGAGACGCTTCACAAAGTGGACACGGTAGTGGTTGATAAAACAGGCACTATTACCAAAGGCAAGCCGGAACTGATTAGCTTGGAAAATTTTTCCAGTCGGAATAAAGAGGCACTAATCGGTATCCTCGCCTCTCTGGAAAAGAAATCAGAGCATCCGATCGCGCACGCCATCGTGGAATACGCCTCGGCTCATAAAATATCCCTTTCTGATGTCGGTAATTTTGAAAATATAAAAGGCAAAGGAATTAAGGGCGCGGTCGGGGGCACGGAGTATTTTGCGGGTAATGCTAAACTGGTTGCCGATTTGAACATTCTCTTTGATGGCAAGTTCTTTGCTCATGAAACAATACAAGGCAGAACGCCGGTCATCCTTGCTACCGCCAAAGAAGTTCTAGCCGTTGCTCTAGTGGCGGACAAGATTAAAGACGAGGCCCTTGAGGCGGTGAAAAATCTCCATCAACTGGGAATAAAAATTGTGATGCTGACCGGCGACGATAAAAACACCGCTGCTTACATCGCTAAGGAAGTTGGGATAGACGACGTGGTCGCCGAAGTGCTTCCAGAAGACAAGCTAAAAAAAATTAGAGCGCTTCAAGCCGAAGGGCGGATAGTAGCAATGGCCGGAGATGGCGTTAACGACGCTCCAGCGCTGGCACAGGCCGATGTTGGCATTGCCATGGCTACCGGAACAGATGTCGCTATTGAATCGGCCGGCATCACTCTGCTTCACGGCGACATTTCAAAATTAGTCAAAGCGATTCGGCTTTCTAAAATAACAATGCGTGGCATCAAACAAAATCTTTTCTGGGCCTTTATTTATAACACCATAGGCATTCCGCTGGCAGGAGGGTTATTTTATCCTTTTTTTGGCTGGACGCTTAATCCCATTTTTGCAGGCATGGCCATGGCCTTCTCCAGCGTATCGGTGGTGTCCAATTCACTGCGTCTTAAATTTAAAAAATTATAATTATGAAAAAATATAATTTTTATGTTGAGGGGATGCATTGCCAGTCGTGCGTGGCGTTAACGGAAAGTGAATTGAAAGAGCACAAGTGCGTCTGCGGTGTTAAAGCGTTTCTCAGCGACTGTTCGGTTGAGGTGGAGGGAGATTTTGGCGACGCCGTCCCCGAAACCGTTGCCATTGAATTAAGCGCGACTCTGGAGAAACACGGCTATCGTCTTTCAATTAAAAAGCCAAAACATACTGTTCGCTGGGCTGATTTTAAAATTGCAATTCCGGCCGCTTTGGGGTTTATGGCGTTGTTTTTTATTTTACAAAATTTAGGGATTGTTAATTTGGTAAGCGGCGGCGGTATGACTTATGGGACAGCTTTTGCTATCGGTTTAATCGCCTCTCTCTCTACCTGCATGGCAGTTGTTGGTAGTTTAGTTCTTTCGGTGTCAGCTAATTTTGCCAAAGAAGGCGACAAAATTCGTCCTCAATCTTTTTTTCACATCGGCCGCTTCGCTTCGTTTTTTTTCCTTGGCGGAACGATCGGTGCGGCTGGCTCCATTTTCCAATTTAGCAGTTGGGGAACTTTTTGGCTGAATCTGCTGGTTGGTGCCGTGATGCTGATTTTAGGTATTAATCTTATTGGTATTTTCCCTTGGGCGAAGAAGTTTCAGTTGACCATGCCCAGGTTTATCTCCAGCCGATTGTCAGGATTAGAAAAAATTAATCATACCCTAACCCCATTTCTTGTGGGAGCGATTACTTTTTTTCTGCCCTGCGGCTTTACCCAATCAATGCAAATCTTTACTCTCTCCACCGGTAATTTTTTGACGGGCGCGCTAACCATGTCTATTTTTGCCGCCGGAACTTTTCCGGTATTGGCTCTTCTGAGCTTTGCCTCATTGGGTGTTCGTGGAAAACTGCAATCAGGAGCATTCTTTAAAACAGCGGGTTTAATCGTTGTCTTTTTTGCGGTCTTTAATATCATTAACAGCATGGTTGCCGTTGGACTACTGCCACCTTTTTTTAGTTTTTAAGCATGAAAATGACGATTATTTCCCTCATCATTTCAGTTTTCCTCATAGGGGGAACTTTTTTATTCGTTAATTACAGCGGCTCTGGAGAAACAAAAATTGAAGAAAATAATGTTTATGTCGCGGAAGGCAGGCAGGTTATTGAAATAAGCGCCAAAGGTGGTTATTCGCCCAGGGTTTCTGCCGCCAGAGCCGGTTTGTCGTCAGTTATCAAGATTAAAACAGATGGGACTTTTGATTGCACCGCTTTTATAAATATTCCTAGTATTAATTATCAAAAAATTCTTCCATCTTCGGGCGTTACCGACATAGAAATACCGGCGCAGGAGCCGGGGACAACTCTACAGGGGCTTTGCGGCATGGGCATGTTTAATTTTCAAGTCAGATTTAACTGAAAACCTCTCCTCGCTCTCTTTTTCCAATGGCCGCTTTGGTAGGCATGGGTGGCTAAGATTGGCAAAGCCATAGTGGCCTCGGCAAAAACCATCTGTTCGTAAACTGTAGAAACCTTTCCCCACGATGACGCTTCTTTGAGGGTAGATGATGAGCAAGCGCCATCCCGCACATCAGCTACCGTAATCTGAATGGCGTATTTGTGGACCGGCACAACGGCGCCGAGCAGTTCGGCGGCCACTACCGTGTCCTGAGCGAAATTTTTGGGCACGCCGCCGCCGATCATCAGCAGACCGGTGTCTTTACTCTTCATTTTTATCTTGGTCAGTTCCAAAAAATCTTTAACCGAATCTATACTGACATACCTGTCGGGATTTTTTGATTGGTGAAGTATTAATCCAAATCCGGCCGAAGAATCCGAAAAAGCCGGACAAAAAATCGGCACGTTGTTTTCAAAGGCAGCCTGCACTAAAGAGTTTTTCTTTTTGCTGTTTTTGGTCAAATATTTTCCCATCTCTCGAATAAACTCCCGGGAAGAATAGGGTCTCGGCTCCAAGGAGCCGGCTATTTTTTCAATAGTTTTGTCGCAGACTTGAAGATTATCTTCATCAATAAAAGTGTCGTAGATGCGGTCTATGTATAATTTTCGTAATAGAGAATCGTCAATGAAGGGCGTGCCCTGATAATGGCGGAAGCCCAGCGCCTCAAAAAAATCCATATCCACAATAGTGGCGCCGGTGGCCACTATGACATCCACCATCTTGTTTTTTACCAAGTCAACATAAATCTGCATACAGCCGGCGGCGCTGGTGGAGCCGGCAATGGTCAGCCAGACAGAGGCGTTTTTATCGGCGAGCATTTTATTATAAATATCGGCGGCGCGCGCCAGATCTCGAGCGGAAAAAGACATCTTTCCATAAGCCTCAATCAGCTTCTTAACATCAAGCTTTTTGATGTCTATGTGCTCCACCTGTTTTTTGAGTAATGCCTTTTTGTTAATTTTTGACATAGCGATAGCTTATTAAATAATACACCAGTTTAGCAACTATAAAATCATAAGCGTGCATATTTTTAATGGGAGCTAACTCCACAAAATCAGCGGCTACTATATTCTTTTCCCGCGTCGCGGCCCCAATTATTTCCAGCGCCTGATTATAGCTTAAGCCGCCCGGTTCTGGAGTGCCGGTGGCAGGCATCGCAGAAGCATCCAATCCGTCAACATCAAAAGTCAGATAGACATTGTCAGTCAGCTTGGTCATTATCTTTTTAAGATTATATTTGTCGCCCCAAAAAATATTTTCATTATTGAGATATCTCTGTTCTTCTTTAGCGGTGTTGCGAATGCCAACCTGCACGATTGTTTTTACTCCCAGTTCCTGGACGCGCCTCATGGCGCAGGCGTGGGAATTTTTAGAACCTCCCCACTCATCCCTCATGTCGGTGTGGGCATCTATTTGGAGAATAGAGAGGTCGGGATATTTTTTTAGAAAAGGTTTTATTAATTCAGGCGTGATGGAGTGTTCGCCTCCGAGAGAGACCAGAAATTTATCAGCCCACCGGCTGGCCGCGCTTGTTATGGCTTTTCTTTCGGCGGCAATCGGAGGCGCGGTAGCTATCTTCACTAAATTTTGAATTTCATCGCCAATCTTCGGGTCATATAATTCAATCTGCTGCGAAGCCTTTATGATAGCGGCTGGTCCGGCAGCCGTGCCCCGACCATAGGAGGTGGTTTCCTCAAATGGCACCGGTAAAATTATGATTTCCGCTTCAGCCAAACCAACTTCCGGTATTCCTAAAAAATTATCAGGCGTTTCCATTTTATTCTAAGTGTATTTGCTGGCGAAATTTTTCCAAGCGGCCTTGAAGCAGGGGATAAGACTTCAAATCCAAATCTCTTTTCAGTATTAATTCAGCTGATTCCCGGGCCGCCTTAATCAATTCAATATTATTAAGCGAGCTCATGGCTAAATCCGGTAAACCAGTCTGGCTCTGCCCTAAGAATTCTCCGGGACCGCGCATTGCCAAATCTTTTTCTGCCAGCTCAAAGCCGTTTTTAGCCTCTATTAGATGTTTAAGGCGCTGGTGGGAGGTGGCTGAGGTGGAATCGGTAAAAAGAAGGCAGAATGACTGGTGTTCTCTTCGGCCCACCCTGCCTCGAAATTGATAAAGCTGGGCGAGGCCGAAGCGGTCGGCGCCCTCAATCATCATAATAGTGGCATTGGGGATGTCTACGCCTATTTCTACCACCGAGGTGGAAACTAGGACATTTATTTTATTCTGATAAAAATCGTTCATAATCCCATTTTTTTCTTTGCCTTTCATTCTGCCGTGCAGCATGGCTACCCGCAGGTCAGGAAAAATATTTTCGCAAAGTTTTTTATATTCTTCTTCTACGGCTTTGACGTTGTCCCAAAGCAATCTTTGTTTATTCAGCGGTTCATCATCGCTATTTTCTGAAGCGGTGATGCGGGGGCAGATGACAAAGGCCTGCCGGCCCTGCCTAATCTGTCCCCTGATGAAGTCGTACGCTTTTTGCCTATTGGCCGGAGCGACAATTTTGGTAATGATTGGGCGGCGTCCTTTTGGCAGTTCGCTAATAATAGAAAGATCCAGATCGCCAAACAGCGTCAGGGAGAGAGTGCGGGGGATAGGGGTGGCGCTCATAGAAAGAAAATGCGGATGCAGTTTTTGGTTATTCAAAGCGGACAAATGAGCCCTCTGCCTGACGCCGAAGCGGTGCTGTTCATCTACTATGGTAAGCGCTAAATTCTTAAAGGAGATATTTTTTTGGATAATGGCGTGAGTGCCTATAATAATTTTTATCTCCCCGTTCCCAATCTTGCCAATTAACTCATTTTTTTTAATTTTACTCTCAAGGTTTTCACCCCAGAAACAGCAGGCCTCGCTACCGGTAAGCAAAGCCAAACTTAACTTGAAGCTTGCGATGATCGGGGAAAAGAAGCCGGTTAGGGTTTTATAATGTTGGCGAGCCAAGACTTCTGTTGGCGCCATAAAAGCCGCCTGAAAATTATTTTTAGCTGTTAAAATGGCCGCTACTGCCGCTACTACGGTTTTGCCAGAACCAACATCTCCTTGCAGCAGCCGGTTCATGGGATGGCTTCGTTTAATGCTTTCTAGTATTTCTTTAAGGCTCTGTTCCTGAGAGTCAGTTAACTGGAAAGGAATCGCCTTCATTATTTCCCTCAGGTCGTTTTCAGAAAAAGAAATAGAGGCGGATTTTTCTTTAGCTAGCTGCGATCTTGTTTTTAAGTTACTGATTTGCAATAAAAACAAATCCTCAAAGGCGAAGCGCCGGCGGCTTTTGCTAGCCTCGTCAAGAGATTGGGGGCAGTGCACTTGGCCAATGGCCGTTGTTAGTTCGGGAAGCTGATTTTCTTCTAATACCTCCGTTGGTATAAAATCATTGATTTCTTTTAAATTTTTAATAATAATTTTTATCAAATAACGCAGGCCTCTTGAGGTCAGACCTCTAGTTTCGGGGTAAACCGCTATCAGGCCGGCGGTATGTCCGGGACGGGAGACTGAATTAACAAATTCATAGGCGGGATTAGAAAAGTATATTTCGTCCTGCGATGCTGTTACTTTGCCGGCAAAATTAACCAACCGCCCAGAAATCAAGCTTTTAGCAATGTAAGGTTGATTAAACCAAATGGCTTTGATGGCGCCGGTATCATCAGCAATAATCGCCTCCACAATCGTCAACCTTCTTCTCCAGGTGCGGCGCAAATTAACTTTTTTAATATAGCCTTGAATGGTCGCCGTTTGATTTATTTCCAGGTCGCCAATATTAGCTAGGCGCGAATAATCTTCATAGCGGGAGGGAAAGTGCCAAAGCAAGTCTTTGACAGTGATTATTTTTAATCTGCTCAAGCGTGACAAAAATCTTCGGTCTATGCCCTTAATTTTCGCCAGTTCATTTTCTAATGAAATCATTTTTTGGTGCGCCCAGTAGGATTCGAACCTACGACCATTTGCTTAAGAGGCAACTGCTCTACCAGGCTGAGCTATGGGCGCTAATCCTCGCGTATTGTAACATGTTCAGCAATAGAAATGAAATAAATAAAAAAAGGTCCGCCAACTGGCGGAGCCAACCGGCGGACCTCCCTCTCTTTTAAAAGAGCCTATCTTTTCTTCTTTTTCTTTCCTTTCTTTTTTTTCATTTTTTTTGATTATCTCGAACTAGTTTTGTAAATTCGACCTTGAACTAATTTAATTCTTGCATACATCTGTCAATGGTCAATTGTGGAAAACTTTATTTAATAAAAAACCCCGCCTTATTCGCCAGTTGGCGAAGAGCGGGGTCGGATTAGATGCTGAAGTTCTTAGAGAACTCCAAAAAGTTGGCGAGTTGAATAATGTTCGTTATTTGTCTGGGAACAATTTCTTTCAATCCACACTGGGAACAGGATAAAACGAGACTATCCGCGTTCACCTTTGTGTTAAATTTAGCCAAAACGTCCTTGTCGGGGTTCTGGCTAGATAAGTGAATGTGGCTAATCTCGCACTCCTTGATCACCAATTCTCTTACCCTATAAGGGGCGTGGAAAAAAACGCCAAGAAGGGCATCTAATTTTTCACCCGTCAGCGCCAATTTACTCTGATCGCCTAAGGTAATTTCTACCCTTCTCCTTTCAGGATTGATATGCATCAGCACTTCTCCTTCAAAGAGCTGATTTAATTATAACATTGAGGCAAGAGAGCGATAATCGACTTATTAACAGGGTGC
>CAYJWP010000006.1:0-34813 GCA_964373915.1 uncultured Candidatus Saccharibacteria bacterium
GGATTGAATGTGAGAATGTTTAAAAATTAATTAATTTAAAATTTAATCGAAATTCAAAATTAAAAATTTAAAATAGGGTTTGTGTTCCCACTACTTCCTCTCCGAAAGCATCGCCTTAGCCTCAAACTCACGGCTGCCGCGGCGGACTTTAAGCATAATGTAATCGCCGACACCCTTCTCTTCCAAAAAATCCTGCAGAGTTTTTTCCCGAGTTATTCTTTCGCCATTACACTCAAGAACAATGTCTTTTTCCTTCAAACCCGCTTTAGCGGCTGGGCTGTCGGGGATAACGGCGTGGTCGTTAATCCCTTGTCCCATTACCAAGGCGCCATAATCAACCGGCAATTTCATTTTATCCTTCATATTTTCGTCTATGGTCACATAACGCAGACCAAGCAGAGGCCTTTTAATGCGGCCAAAGCTTCTTAAATCTTCCAGGTCTCTTTTGGCGGAATTGACCGGAATGGCAAAGCTAAGATTTTGCGCTCCAAAAACAATAGCGGTATTAATGCCCACCACCTCGCCGTCTTCGTTAATTAATGGCCCGCCGGAATTACCAGGATTAATAGCGGCATCGGTCTGAATCAATCCTCGCATTTCCTGCAAAGGCGATTGGGGAGTGGCGGAAGCGGCGATGGCTCGGGAAAGTCCGGAAACTATGCCGGAAGAAACAGTATTTTTAAAAAGGCCGAGGGCGTTGCCAATAGCCAAAATCGGCTGGCCAAGGGTCAGATTGGCGGAGTCGCCAAGAGTTATAGTTGGTAGATTTCTGCCCGCAATTTTAAGAATAGCCACATCATTAATAGGGTCGCGCGCCAGGATATCAACAGCATATTTTTTGTCATCATTAGTAAAAATAGCGTACTCCGCTTTTTTGTCAGCCACCACATGCTTATTGGTGAGGATGATGCCCCTGCCATCCACAATAAAGCCGGAGCCGCTACCGACTTTAACCATACCGTTGGCGTCAATAGCTTCCGGCGGAATTTTTATCTTCGGACTGCCGAAAGGAAAAAAGGGCAGCATTTCATGGGGAATTTCTTTCTCTATATCATCCAGATTTTTAGAGATGACGATAGTGACCACGGAGGGCATCACTTTGCCGATTATCTTCTCCCAAGAGGTCTGCCTCATTCCACTATAATTACACCAGTGTGGTTAGGATTCAAGTGGTTATGATATTTCCACTGGCCTTTTTCTTTAAAGGTGAATGACCAGGATTCTCCGGTATTTAATCCGCTGCAGGCGTCAAAGGCGCTGCTGATGCAACCGCCTTTTTCCGGATAAACGTCATGGGTGGGATGAATAGCTGAAGCCGGCCATGTTTGGCGGGCGCTGTTATTTTTAAAGATGACCGCTATACCTTGTTTTATTCTTAATTCTTTAGGCGTATAGCCATCGTCATTATAAGTGATGGTTTTTACCTCGGCCGCCTCAATTATTTTTTGGCACTCTAATCTGCCACAGAGAGCAGACCGGCAACCTCTTTCATCTCTAGTGTCGTCAAACACATATTTACAACCCTCTGGGGGCGCCACGCAGGCGGCCAGCACTTTGGGGCACAAATCCGGTTCAGGGCCGCAGGTTAATTTACCACAAGGAAAGACAGAGCAGCCCTGCTCATTTTTAGAATTATTTTTTTCATACCAACATCCCTCTGGCGGAGCAGCGCACGCCGCAACGGGGCAGGGGAAGGAGATGTCTTTATTCTCTTCTTTACACTCTCCTTCGTAAGCAATCTCCGATCCCGCCTGTTTGGCAAAACAGCTGTTGGAGTAAGTCTTGCCGTTCGTACCGCAAACAGGGGAGTAGATAAGGATGCAGGCAGTAATTTTATCCTCTGGGGTAATTTTTTTTATTGATTCTCTAATTTTTACCAGAGCTTCTTCGTCGGCCCGGTCTTTAATTTCTTCGGTCGTTTCTTTGGTTTTCTCTTTTTCTTCCGCGATTAATTCTTCAACCTCTTTCACTTTTTCTGCCTCTAACTCATCAGCGTTTAAATTATTCCAAAGGCGTTTTCTTTCTTCTACCAAGCTCTTAGTAGCAGTTTGTTCCTCGTTTTTGGCTTTTCGTAGTTCGTTATTTATTGCCTCAAGCTGGCTCTGCAATTTCTTTTGCGCCTCAATGTCGCCATCTTGAACCGCTACCACAAACTGGCGGCGAAGTTCTTTTTTGCGCTCATTGAGCCGGTCTTTAATCTCTTGAAAGGTTTCTTTGGCCACTTGCCTTTGCTGATGAAGCCGTTCGTTTATCTCTTTAGCCAGATTGCTGACCTCGTCGCCTTTTTGTTTGGCTGTTTCTACTTCTTTAATCGCCTTTTCAACGTGCTGATTTAATTGGGACTGGGCCACCTCTAAACCTTTGGGGGTGACGCCTTTAGTGCGGAGCATGACTTTGATTTCCGCCAGCCTTTCACCGGCAAACTTTATTTGCAGTTTAGCTTTGGCTTCGGAGCCGAAAGAAAAAAATTCCTGAACTTTCTCACCCCATCTGTCAAGAAAGGCGAAAGGGCTGGCTGGCGTGATGCCGGCCGAGGGCAAATCCGCTCGTGTTTGAGCAAAAGCGACCTGTGAAAATAATAAAAACCCCGCGAACAGGGCTAAGATAGCTGTTTTTTTCATAATTTTTAACTATAGCAGATGTTTAGTTTTTAGTCATCCACAGAATAAAATACCCCCGCTGGCGGGGGATAATTGTTTCAAACCTCAACAAGTTCCTCTCTCTTCTTTCTGGCAGACGGCCCTCTGGGCAGGATAGTACGGTTGTCGTTGTCGCCAAAACCTCCGCGGCCGTTATCGTCATCGTCGTTTGGTTCTTGCTTTTTTGGCCGAAAAAAAAGCAGATAAATCATTACTGAATTAAGCAGAAGGAAAACGATTGGTTGAGCGGCGTCGGCTAAGGTCATTTTAGGAATAGCCACCACCGCCAAGACGCAAGACATCATAAAAATCGTCCAAGTCAGCCGGTTTTCTCTCTCCGGTTTTTGCCAAGCAGACACGAAAGTGGGCACAGAACCGATTGCCATCACTACTAAACTGGTGATGATGGCTGTGTTCGGGTCGCCGGATTTTATCCATAAAGCGATACCTATAGCGGCGCCGGCCAGACAGATAATATCAATCTTATTCCATCCTGGCATCCCGAATTTTAATACCAAAACGAGAACTAAAGAAGCTCCGAGAGTGGCGCCAAAAATCTGGCCATTAACCGCTCCTTCAGACCACATCCCCATAAAAATAATACAATCGGTGGCCGTCCAGATTATCCAAGTGACTTTATTCGGTTTAGCTTTTCCAAAAAGAATAGCTCCGACATAAGGCATAAATCCCAGCAAAAAAAGCACTCCTGCCATCAAAGACAAGTACCCTCTCATTTTTATCTCCTTTATTTCATCAAGGGCGAGTTTTCAAAGAGCGAACGCGCTTATTATGGCAATCTTTAACATTTTTGACAAATTTTTCTATAAGCTTATAATTTTATATCCAAGAGGAGGATGAAGATGGCAGTAGTTTGCCGCAAACTGCAACGAGAAGACTTTGATAAAGGATTTATCCAAACTCTTAGAAATCTGGCCAAGATCGGTAGGCCTAAAAGAAAAGTTTTGGTTGAGAGGTTGAGGGAGATAAGCAACAATCCTGATTATTGTATTATTGTCGCCGAATTGGATAGACAGATTGTCGGCTCCGCCACTTTATTTATTGAAAGAAAATTTATTCACAATTGCGGCAATGTCGGCCACATTGAAGATGTGGTTACTAGATCGGGTTTTGAAAAAAGGGGAATTGCCTCCGAATTAATCAAACAGCTGATTGAGGAGGCCAGAAGGCGAAAATGCTATAAAGCGATTCTTAATTGCCGCGATGAACTTGGTTCTTTTTATGAAAAATTTGGCTTTAGATTTAACGAGCGTGAAATGAAATTAGACTTGACAACGGCTCCCTGAGCCGTTTTTGTTTAGATAAAATGTCTACTAATAAACGCCCGACCAGAACCGGACTTCAAATACTTTTCAAATTTAAAAGCTTTGTATTTATCTTTAATTGCAAAATAGAATTCTAATTCTATAGGCAATCTTCCTTTAGTAGCCGGAACATAACCTTTCTGATGTCTAATAATTCTATCTTCTAAATTATCAGTACAGCCGGTATATGGCTTATTATCTCTGCAATTTAAAATATAGACGTAATACATAAGCGAATCTCTCCTTCGCTAAAACTTCTCCAAACTTCGGCGGACTTTGTCCGCCGAAGCTCGACGAAGCTTTAGCTTCGGCGAGCGAAGGCGGAGGGTGGAGGACAACATCAATGAGACAGGGCGGACTATTGCGAAGACGATAATTAAATTAAAGACGGCATTATTTATAATCGTCTTCGCGTCCGCCCGTTCGAGTCCGGCCTCGGCCATGATAAACAAAAACAGGAAACAATATCCTGTTTTTGTTTATGCGGAGGGTGGAGGACTCGAACCTCCAAGGGCTTGCGCCCGCCGCTTTTCGAAAGCGGTGCATTGCCATTCTGCCAACCCTCCTATCTAGTGCTCTCGGCAGGAATTGAACCTGCATTTTACCCTTAGGACGGGTCTATTCTATCCGTTGAATTACGAGAGCAACTACTTCCCTAAAATTATAGTCTATTATACACTAAAAACAGCAATTTTACAATCGAAAGGAGGGAAGGATGAACAGCCGAGATGGGCGTGCAGCTAAACTGTTGCGCGGCATTTACCCTAAGCAGTTTATTTCTAATATCCATATTTTTTATTACAACAAAAAAGACCAGGAGATGAAGGTTCGGATGAGAGCTCCGGAAATTTGGTACATGAGGCTTCAGCCGGACGAGCTAACAGGCATCCAGTATCTGATGGCCGTCTCTCAGTTGGTTTATGTTTTTATCCATTTTCTTATTAGCGACAGCGCTATTGAGTTGATTTCTGAAAAAGATTTGAATCAGCTGATTAACAGCGGCCTTTTACCTTGGCACGTGCGTTTGAGACTGCGGCTAAAACGCAGCTATGCCCGAAAGCAGGAGTATCTTTTTGAGCTTTTAATGTATAAATACAAGTTGAAATTTCAGCATCTGGATATTAAGTTTAAAAAGATTCTCAACAGAGGTGATTCCTTTGAGGTGTGGGTCAAGTTGAAAAACGCCCGTAAGACTCATAGCGGTCTGCCGCTGGTTTTTATTGAACTTGGCGGAGAAGTTTTGGAAGGGCAGATAGTCAACGTGGCTTTGCTTTCTAATCTTGATATCACCACTCCTTCGTCCCCCAAAGAAAAAGCGCAATCTTGAGTGATTGCGTTTTTTATAGTAAAATAGCGGAGTCGGGCCTGTAGTAAAGTGGCATTACGTTTCCATGGCATGGAAAAGGTCGGGGTTCGATTCCCCGCAGGTCCACCAATCGCAACTTTTGTTTTTTGCTTGTTTCGTGTTATTTTACCGGCAGAGAAGTAATCTTTGAAATAAAAATAAGGAGGTGGGAATGGGCTTGAAATTTTATGTGGCAGCCAGATTTAACAGAAAAAATGATATTAAAAAAATTCGGGAGAGGCTTGAAGCTTTAGGCCATCAGCTATCTTTTGATTGGACGGATAGCGAGAGCGTTGTGCCCTATAAGGATAACGAAGCGGGCGCTTGCCAAGAGGCGGTGAAAGACATTAACGGCGTTAGGAGTTGTGATGTATTTGTGCTTCTAACTGGCAATGATGAAAGCGATGTTGGCAAGGGGCTGTTTGTTGAGTTGGGAGTTAGTATCGCCTCCTATCTCCTTATCAAGAAGCCCAAAATATATGTGATTGAGCCGATGAACACAAAAAGTGTTTTTTTCTTTCATCCTGCTGTTATCCGATTGCATTGTTTTGAAGAAGTCCTCCACGATGTCCATCGGGGATTCTATTTTCTTTGCGATGGTTGCAATGTCCAATTGCCTTGGGAGCATCGTTGCCATGGGGACCAAGCTGTAATTCGAGGTCAGCAAACAGATAAACCCTGCGAATGTCTGGAGTGCCAGAGATGACCGCAGCCAAAAAACTGAAAATGATGCTTTTTGACTGGAATGGGACATTGATAGATGACATTCATATTGTTCATGATTGCTTAGTGGGAGAAATTTTTCGTATTTTTGGCCAAGAACCGCCGCCTTTGGAAATTTATTATCAGGGCTTCAGCGGCAGCGCCATAGATTTCTTTCGCAATAGCGGCATTGTAATAACTAAAGAAGAGATTAATAAAATTTTTCTTGGCTGTTATCTCACTAGAGTCGCGGGAGCGGAATTATTTCCGGGTGCTATAGAGACGATAGATAAGTTAAAAAACAGCGATTTAATAATCGGCCTAGTAACCGGACAAAATGCCGCGGCGTCTCTGCCCTTGCTTTACGACCGTTTTCAAATCGGTTCGCGTTTTCGCTACACCGTTTTTGAATCATTCCATAAAGAAAGCAGTATCAGAAATTTGCTTGCTATGGCTAAGATTGAGCCGGATGAGTGCTGTTATGTGGGCGATTCGCCCTCGGATGTCCGGCATGCCAAAAAAGCCGGCGTTGTTTCTGTCGGTTTTGCCAACGGCAAAGTTCCGCTTGAGCTGTTAATGAAAGAAAGGCCGATGTTTATTATTGACCGCCTTGAAAATCTGCTGAACTTTGTTAGTTTCTACGAAACCGGAGTAATGACCGGCCCGCCATAAGGTGGGTTTTTTATTTTAAAACCAAGTTGAATAAGGTTTCGGTTTCGCAGTTCGTAAGGGTAAGGTTGGGGGAGGTTATGGTCTCGGCATTCCCTCGCGGTAACCGGCCTCGGTTACTCTAATAAATCTTATTTTTTCCCAAAACTCCCTGATATTTTCCGCCCCGCTGTAACTCATGCCCGATTGCAGGCCGTCCACCAGCATTTGTACAATGCCTGCCACCTCGCCGCGATAAGAGACTTTAGTGCTGATGCCCTCGGCCGCCCGATAGAGCCGCTCTTTATTTTTTTCCACAAAGTCCCTATCCAACGAGGCTTCTCGCGACGCTAAGCCTCTATAAGATTTAAAAGCCACCCCGTCCTCAATAAAGTAGTCGCCTGGCGACTCTTTGGTGCCAGCTAATAAACTGCCCACCATGATACTGGAGGCGCCGGCGCCGGCGGCCTTGGCTATATCTCCGGGATTTTTTATGCCGCCGTCAGCGATGATAGGGATATTATGTTCTCTGGCTATTTTGCCGCACTCCAAAATAGCCGTAATCTGAGGCACACCAGCGCCGGCGACAACGCGAGTAGAGCAGGCCTTGCCCGGGCCGATGCCAACTTTTACAGCATCTGCTCCAGCATCTATTAAATCTTTGGTACCTTCGGCGGTTGCTACATTGCCGGCAATAATATCAATTTGTCTGCTGCGGTATTTATCCTTTAATTTTTTTATTAAATCAATAACCGTCTGGTGGTGGCCGTGGGCGATATCAATTACCAGAGCGTCCGCTCCGGCGACCGCCAGTTTTTCCGCCCTCTCCTCGCCATCCTTGACTCCGATAGCCGCCGCCACCAGCAGGCGCCCGCGGCTGTCTTTAGCGGCGTGGCGATAGCGGTTGGTTTTGGTGAAATCAGCGGCGGTAATCAAGCCAACCAGGATTCCTTGCTCATTAACCAGAGGTAGTTTTTCAATTTTATTTTTTTCAAATATTTTTATCACCTCTTCTTTTTGAATATCCGGCCGGGCGGTAACCAACCGCTCTTTAGGAGTCATTACGTCAGCTACCTTTCCTTCATGGCCGTTGCGGAAGCGGATATCGCGGGCGGTGACAATGCCCTCCAGCGCCCCTTGTTCGTCAGTAACCAAAACACTGCTGACATTATTGCTCTCCATTAGCTCTCTCATTTCTTTAAGGTCGGCTTCTTTTCTGATAGTCAGCGGGTCAACCACCACTAACGTTTCCGCCCGCTTGACGCGGCGCACCTCGTCTAATTGTTGTTCAGCGGTCATAAAGCGGTGAATAACGCCGATGCCGCCGGCGCGCGCCATAGCGATAGCCATCGCCGCTTCGGTGACAGTATCCATATTGGCGCTGACTATAGGAATATTTAGCCAGATATTTTTAGAGAATCTAGTTTTAAGATCAATAAGTTTTCTGGTGACAACTTTAGAATAATTAGGAACTATTAAAACATCATCAAATGATAGTCCGAGCGGAAATTTTTCTTGTTGAGGCATACAGGCAAAAAAACCTTAACAATATTAACAAAATCGGTTATAATATGAAAGCTTGGGCCCGTAAGCAAAGCTTGCGGACCCTGCGCTCGGAGAAAATAAAACAGCTCTTTATTTTCTCCTCGCTTGGGCCCGTAGCTCAGCTGGTAGAGCGCCTCATTTGCAATGAGGAGGTAAGCGGTTCGAGTCCGCTCGGGTCCACAAAACTGAACTTCCCGCGCGCCGCAGGCGCGCGGCCTCCCTGCGCTTTCAGCGCGAGAAGTTCAGTTTTGTGGTGAAATCCTAACCTTTGCTCGAACCTACTTCGCACGCGCGGAGCACGTGGTGGCTCGAAACTAACTCGTACGCTCGGATTGCGTGATATCTCTACGCCTCGGGCGCGCTCGTCCCTCGCGCGCATCAAAACCAACATTTCCTTACCTTTCAAAAAAACGGCGGGGGGTGAAGGGGGGAGCCGCAAAAAAATTGAAAGGAAATGTTGGTTTTGCTTCCGCCGCTTCCATAAAATGTGATAAGATAGTAATGAGGTCATATACGCGACATCAAATATATGATAACATTCTATGGAAAGTAGAAATAATAAAACAATTGGGGATAAGGTTCGACAAATCCGCACGAAGTTAGGATTGACGCAGGACCAGCTCGCACGTCAGTGTGATATTCCCTACACAACGCTCACTAAATTGGAGTCAAACGTCATTACCAAGCCCTCAATCCAAACAGTTGAGAAAGTAGCGAAAGGGCTCAAAATGACGATTGACGAACTTTTGAAATGATTATGACAAAGACAGATTTCAAAAAGAAATATCTTAACAAAATTGTCTGCGGCTCCGCCGTTGATGTTATGAAAGAATTGCCGGACGGCTCGGTGGATTTGATTATCACTTCACCACCTTACAATCTCAAAAATTCAACCGGAAACGGAATGAAAGATGGTCGTGGCGGTAAATGGGCAAACGCCGCCCTGCAAAAAGGATATTCTCATCACAACGATTGTATGCCGCATCACGAGTATGTGAAGTGGCAAAGAGATTGTCTGACCGAAATGTTGCGTTTGATACCGGAGGACGGCGCGATTTTCTACAATCACAAATGGCGCGTGCAGGGCGGCTTATTGCAAGACCGCCAAGACATCGTGGGCGGTTTTCCTGTTCGACAAATCATCATTTGGAAACGGAAAGGCGGCCTCAATTTCAATCCGGGATATTTCTTGCCGACTTACGAAGTTATTTATCTCATCGCCAAACCAAAATTCCGACTCACAGATAAAGCAAATGCTCACGGCGATGTTTGGGAATTTACGCAGGAAATGAACAACGACCATCCGGCCGCCTTTCCAGTTAATTTGATTGATAGGATTATCGGAGCAACGAATGCAAAAATAGTTTTGGACCCGTTCATGGGTTCCGGCACTACTGCGATTTCTGCGTTAAACTTTGGGCGGAATTACATCGGGATTGATATTTCGCCGGAGTATTGCGAGATGGCTGAAAATCGCATAAAGCAACATCAATCGCAATCTAAACTTTTTCAAGCCGCTTATGAAAAACACGCCTAAAACGTATACCAAACAAGAACTTATCGCCAAGTTAAAAGAGATTTCAGCAATGGGCTTTGTGCCGAACGCTCGCCATAAAAATCATGGAGGCATTGGGAATACGCTTGAAGATTTGCTCGGTATTGCTGAAAACAATTTACCTATCCCGAATGCCGCAGAATGGGAATTAAAAGCGCAACGTCTCAATTCAAGCTCGCTCACAACTCTTTTTCATATTGAACCATCGCCGCGAGCCGTCCGGTTTGTGCCGCAAGTGCTTCTCCCAATGTATGGATGGGCACACCAAGAGAACGGCAAGAAATATCCGAAAGGCGAAATGAGTTTCCGACAAACAATACACGGACAATCGCGAAGCGATCGCGGTTTTATGGTCATGATTGACCGCAAAGAGCGTAAGATTTTGATTTCGTTTGATGCCGGAAGCGTGGATATTCGGCATACGAAGTGGCTTGAATCGGTGAAAAAGCGCGTTGGACTCGGAGAGCTTGAGCCGCAACCATATTGGGGCTTTGACGATTTGGAACATAAGGCCGGAACAAAACTACTCAATACTTTTTATGTACAAGCTGAAACTAAAAAGGTTCGCGGCAAAGAACACTATCACTACACAAAAGTAATGATGTTGCAGAAGTTTAGCTTTGATGGATTTTTGAAAGCGTTGGAAGAAGGAAAAATCCTCGTGGACTTTGACGCTCGCACCGGCCATAATCATGGAACCAAATTCCGTATGAGGCAGGATGCTTTGCCAATGCTGTACGAAAAAGATACGGTAATAATTTAACCATATCGCAAGGCAACTCTACCCCCGCCCGACTTGACAGAGTTGATGTATTGTGATAGGATATTGCTAGTTCAGTACCTTACCAACTTGCGTCTGCCGTAGCAGAAAGTGCCTCATTATCGGGCTTTTTCTGCTACGGCAAACTTGCAACTTCGCAGTTAGGCCCACTGGCAAAACCCGCGACTTTCTGTCGCAGAAAAGGAGACTGTCATGAGTGAGATCGCTCTCGATGTCGGCCTTGCTTTCAAGATCAAGCAGGCTCTTTCCCGCAACGGCATCCCCGATGTCGCCGACCTCGACTGGTTGGCGACTGGCGACAACATCGCAAAGATGCGTCGGGTGCGACTCGGCCACGCCGAGATCGTCGTGCCCGAGCACGTCATCAACTGCGATGCCGATCCGTTCGTTCCGGACGGCTGGTCTGTCGAGGAGCACCGCAAGGGCGGTGCGTTCAAGTGGAACGCCGAAGGTGTGACGCTCCACCTCGATAAGCGGCAGGAGAACGGCAAGTGGATCGAGGGCAACAAGTTGCGCGAAGCGCTGGCTGGAAAACCAGTGCTGAACGCCAACGCCCTCGACTATCTGCTTGCCAATCCGCACCTTATCCCCGAGGAGTGGAAGGGCAAGGCCGTCTTCTTCTGGGGGACGATCTACCGCAACCGGGACGGCGACCTCTGCGTCCGGTGCCTCGTCTGGGACGGCGTCAGGTGGTACTGGCTCGCCCTCTGGCTCGGCATCGACTGGGACGACGACGACCCCGCCGCGGTGTCCGCAAGTTGAACTCGATTTTGGATTCTTAGTGCTTGCACTTGAATCCTTAGTCCTTGGCTCCGCGCCCTGCGCGGAGCCATTTTTTTTGCTAAAATAGAGGTGGTAGTAGGTGAATACGCGGGCGGTTACGGCTTCTCGCTACCGAATCCAGTTTCCATATACGTCAGAGTGTTCCCGGCTACGGCTTGGAACAGCGTGCGATATGCAAGCTCAAAAAATGAAGATACTTGGTACGAGGCACTATGGCATTTAAGATGCCGGATTCGATACAGCTCGGAGAGTATTCGATGGGCGGTGGTACAGATGGTGCTTCGTACATAACCGCAACCGGGACGGCAATCTCTACGTCCGTTACCTCAACTGGAACGGCGACAGGTGGAACTGGAACGCCAACCGGCTCGACAACGACTGGAACGACAACAACCCCGCCGCGGTGTCCGAAACTCTTTTCATTTCTCGCCCCGCCTTGGCGGGGTTGAGTTTTTCGCAAGTTGCCCATTCCAGCCGCCAAGCATTTTGCCAACCTCATCCAAAACTTCTGAGAGTGCGATATACTTTTTCGTGTCCAGTGATTTCGTTGCCCACAAAATCATGCAAAGCAGTTTCAAGGTATCGACTTTCCGCGTAGCAAGCCGTACATACGGCAGTTTTTCTTCGCGCGAGAGAAACGCGGCGGCGGATATTGATTCTATAATCTCAATAAATAAAGTGTCGATTCTTGCACCAAGTGAGTATCGGTGGAGTTTTGGTAATTCTGCGTGGTACGTATGCCAGAGCAAATAAGCTTGTTTGACTCGTTCCAATACGGGAAGAAGTTTCCTGCGGGGGGGGGTGATTTGAGGTCTATTACCGTTCATACCTATCAGGATATCATTTCTGTGGAAAATTTGCTTGCTGCGTGGCAAGAATTTCTGCGCGGAAAGCGCAAAAAGCATGATGTGCAGGAGTTCGGGCACAACCTAATGGACAATGTGCTCAAACTACATCGCGAGTTGAAAGAAAAAACGTACACGCACGGCATATACCACGCTTTCAACATCTCCGACCCAAAACCACGCAACATTCACAAAGCGAGTGTTCGCGATCGACTGCTCCACCATGCAATACATCGGAAACTATATCCGCACTTCGACAAGAAATTCGTTAGCGACTCGTATTCTTGTCGTGTCGGAAAAGGTACACACAAAGCACTAGATCAGTTTCGTGCGTATGCGTACTGCGTGAGCAAGAACTACACGCATACTGCTTGGGTGCTGAAGTGTGACATCCGAAAGTTTTTCGCGTCAGTCGATCAGAAAATCCTGATGGATATTGTTACCCGACATATTCGCGATTACGATACTGTATGGCTCATTGATCAAATTGTGTCTAGTTTTAATTCCGGCCCAAGCGGAAAAGGTTTACCGCTCGGAAATCTCACCTCGCAACTTTTAGTGAATATTTACATGAATGAGTTTGATCAGTTTGTGAAACACAAACTTAAAGCGAAACACTACATCCGCTATGCCGACGATTTTGTACTTCTCTCGCGAGATAAACAGTGGCTCGCATCGCATATTCCACACATTGCAGATTTTCTTGATACGAAACTTGCTCTTTCACTTCATCCTGATAAGGTTTGTATCAAATCATTTGCGTCCGGCGTTGATTTTCTCGGCTGGGTGCATTTTCCTAACCATCGTGTTTTAAGAACTGCTACCAAACGGAAAATGTTGCGAGTAATTGAAGAAATGAAAGATGAAGAAGAAACTGTGCAATCGTACATCGGACTGCTTTCGCACGGAAACACAGAGAAATTGAAATTGAGAGTTGAGAAAATTGTTGGTGAAGAATGAAAGGGAGCCGTCCGCGTTAGCGGACGGACTTGTGCGCGCACTGGGTGGTTGGGGCAAGCGCAATATGATTTGTTTGTGCCATTCGATAGTTTGGCACAATCCGCTTTTTTAGAGTTACCACGGACATCGCCGAAGCCACAGAGCGAACACGAAGCAAACACCGAGCAGGCAACACGAACGAATGTGAGCGGCCAATGCGAGGTGATTGCGAAGTGTGAGCGGACTTTCGAACTACCACAAAACGCGGAGACGGGAGCGCCTCAGGCCGCCGCAAGCGACGGAGAAAAGGGCGGACGCGAAAATCGCTACCATGCTATACTTTACTTGTAAGCCCTTTTCGTAGGAGTGAAGCGGCGGAAGCAAAACCAACATTTCCTTTCAATTTTTTTGCGGCTCCCCCCTTCACCCCCCGCCGTTTTTTTGAAAGGTAAGGAAATGTTGGTTTTGATGCGCGCGAGGGACGAGCGCGCCCGAGGCGTAGAGATATCACGCAATCCGAGCGTACGAGTTAGTTTCGAGCCACCACGTGCTCCGCGCGTGCGAAGTAGGTTCGAGCAAAGGTTAGGATTTCACCACCACTTCGCCTTCCGCTACGCTTCAGGCTTCGCGGTGCAAGCACTAAGCTGAGCTTGGTTCACTAGATGGACATAAATATTTCGTTTTGTTAAATTAATCATATGCCCAAAAAATCTAATGGAATAACAATTGATTATTTAGCGAGGATGATACAGAAAGAGTTTTCTGTTGTGCAGAAAGAGTTTTCTCTTGTAAGAGATGAGTTGTCTTTTCATGGTAAAGAATTGAAAGAAATAAAATCAGATGTCAAAGCTTTAAAGAAAGAAGTTATCTCTATTCGTTATGAACTACATGACTTAAAAGAAAGAGTAGAATCTTTCTCCAATCTTCGTCTCGAGGTTGATGAACTTCACAGAAAGATAAAAAGAATAGAAGAGAAAATTGGTTTAGAGTAGGAAAATTAATTTGACATTTTTGTTGTTTTTTATTACAATCACGGCATCGAAAGTTCATTAAAACCCTAATTAGCTGGAGGACAAAAAATGGTTCGTTTTGCTTTTCTGTTGGCGATGTTTGCCGTCGGTTCTTCTGTCGCCGCCGAAACTTGTCCGGCAGAGTTTTACGAAGGTGGCGGCTATCGCATTTTTTGGAGTTGCAGTAATGGCGAAGGGACGCTTGAAAACGGGCAGGGCAAGACTCTCTCCCGTTTGACCCACGCCTGCTTCTATGAGAAAAACGGCCTCAAGAAGGCTCGGCTTGTTTCTAAGCTGGGATTTTCTCTGGAGAACATTCCTTTGGAAGGGGAAAACAACAGCCGTTTCTTTAGAGAGTGTATGGAGATGTTCTTGCGGATGGAAAAGGGCCTGCCTCTTGTGAGGAAGAACCTACTGGCCAAAGGCTATAACGCCCGAGATATCTCCACTCTAAAATTTTGTTTCCCGGATAATCCGGAAATAGGAAAAAAGAGCGGCCTGACGTTGTTTCATGATAGTCGTTTTGGTTTGGTTAGGGGAGTGACGGATAGAATTGGCTCGGAGACCGCTACCATTACCCATTCCGAGTACCGAGGCGACTACACGCCCTTCCATGAGTATATCCACATGAGCGGTTATGGCATTGAATACCACGACCATGAAGTGTTTAAGTATTCCAAGGTTTCTTCTGACCCCGATTGATGTCGGGGTTTTTCTTACCGTTTATTGACACCCGCCCAGTCGTTCGCTACTCTTTTTTTAGAAGTTTGACAACCTAAATACGCCTGTTGGCGTGAGGAGGACCTGTGAACGAGAATCTTTCAACCAAAGCTTTTATCTTGGCCTTTCTGATTATTTCTTCTTTTGATCCGAATTTTTCTTCTGCCGGTGATTCTGCTGAGCCTGTTATTCATCAATGCAATCAAAACAATCTTGAACTTAATATTAACAGCCAGAAAGTTACTTTATCGGTTTCTATCGAGCTCGTTGGCAAAGAAAGCCTTCCTTTTTATTTTCCGCCTGGGGTGGTGGTAGAAAATACCAACCAAGCCAGGCAGTACAAGGAACTGCTTGATCACATGATTGCTACTTGGAAAAAGTTTCAGGTTAGCGATCGCCGCCGCTTTATTGTTGGCAACAGCATTGCTATTCAGACTGACATTTTGAGCACCTGCTGCCTCGATAAAGAGCAAAATATGTTGCTTGTTTTGGATAACTTTGTCTTTTTGCCCGATGGCCGTGTCAGGGTCACTTTTTTTGGCGAACAGCACATCATCACTACCGAGCAGTTGCGGCTTGTTGTTGCCGACCTGCTTGCTGTGGTTAATGGGGCCTCTTCTGCTAATTATGAGTTCTACAAAGAAAGAGTCAGCCGGATTATCGCCTCTCGAGCCAAAACTCTTGGCATGAGTCAAGAAGATTTTGTTTCTCATTTGGGGGACAAGGTCGATGGGAGCGATATTACCTATAGGGAGTTGAACGGTATTCCTCTCGAAGGAAGAAAAAGCGATTTTGTTCCCCGAGAATTGCACTTAGGAATGTTGCCCGAGGCTGAGGGCGTTCTTGGAGCCACTTGGAAGAACAGCGGCCTCGTTTACTACAATCCGCAGGCAAGAATATTGGATTATGTTATTGGAGAGCCGCGAGTTATGCAGCATGAAATGATGCACGTCAATACCCGTTTTCAGAATTTTCCTTTAGCGGAGGGATTCGATGTTGAGTTGCTAGCCATGATTCCCGACGGTCTTTTGCCTCAAAGCCAGATCGACCTCTTCTTCCATCATTATATGGAGGAGATGAGGACGCTGGCATGGGTCTTCTTTGGCTTTAATTTCAGCGAAGCCCAGAAAAGATTTGTCGATTACGATGCCGGCGGTAATTTGTTTATTAATGAGGCAGAGTTTAACGGCTACTGCTCTCAAATCAAACAAATCGCCGACGAGTATCGCGGTTTCTTTCAGACCGTTGTTATTCCGGAGTTCTACTCCGATCCCATTTTTTGGAATGCTTTTAACGAGAAAATGCAGAATCAAAACTCTTATCTTTGGGTTTTTATGCGCAAGCATTACGAACCAACAATTCTTGGCGGTCATAAAGAGACCAGAATCTGGCTCGAAGCCCATCAGTTTGAAATTAAGGCAATGGCCAAAGAGGCTTTCAGGAAGAGTAACAGTAAGGACGGCGACAGTTCAGGGGCGCCGGCATTCTTGATTGAAAAATACCGTTCGTTGTTTAATGAGCGGGAAAGAAAAGCTATTAAAAAATACTTCCGCGACAATCCGCAAGAATTGGAATCTCTGAAAAAAATGAATTTTAGCGAAGCCTCTGGCATCCTTGAAAAAATCTCCAAAGAAAGGGGGTTCTAATGAACCGGGGAAACATTCTTTTGGCGCTGGCCGCTCTAATTTTACTATCAGGGTGTCCGCCTTCTTACAACGAGGAATTTTTGGAGCTGGCTAAGAAAAAGGGCTACTCCCAAGATCAGCAGTATGCCGCCCTTGGCGAATCTTACACCTATTTCCTTGAAGAAGACGGCCAAAATGGTTTTACCGTCAAGTACAATATTTTATCCAATACTGCGGTAAGGGAAGAGCTTGATCGTGTTTTAGCTGACATTGATTCGATTTTGAGCTATAAGAATGAACTGTGGGCTCGTCATGTTGATTTCTTTTCCAATCGCGGCGCTCTTCAGCATGAAGAAAAAAGATTGAAAGTGATTCGCTCCCGCGTCAAGGCGGCTGAATTGAATGATATCTTTAAAAAAATGACCGGCGTTCGCAATTCTAGCCTAAATAATCATACCAACGGTTTTAATCTGGAAGCTTTTGCTCCCAAGGACCTCTCTGACCTGTTTGACTTCACTTTGGATAAGGTGAGGCAAGCCAAAGAGAGGGGTATCTTGCAACTGGTGGAAAAAGGCGGATTCTTTATCAATCGAAAGTACGATCGCAAAGAACAAGACCCATCCCATTTAGATGATCCCAATCGTTTTGTCTGGGTGGAAAAGACGATAGCTTTGGAGGTTAATTTCTACAAAATTATCGACGTTGATCTTCCCAGCAACAATCGGCCTGATTACTCGGAATGCTTCCGAGTTGATTTAGCTAATCGCAAAGCGGAGAGCCGGCCTTGTGCCAAGGCATTTCGTGTTTTGGACGGCGTGGTGCTGGTGGTTGACGTTGATAAAGAAGGCGAACCGGGATACGGTTCTCCCGATCACGTGGTGAAAGTTAACGGTATTGAAAAAACTCAAGATATTTTTTCCAACAGCCAGATGATGGAGGTTGTTTTTAAGACCGACAAGGCGGTTAATGAACGGGTGCCTCCTGAAGAGAAGGCACTGTTTATGGAAATCGCCCGCGTTGGTTCTTCGGTTGATGTTTGGCAGGAGGCTTCCGACGCCAATGGTTGGCAGGTGCCCTTTCAATACAAGGACGAACTGGCAAATAATTACAATGTCAAGATTGAGTTCAAGGAGTATAAGGATAACGGCAAGTCCTCTCTTTTAAAGACGCTTCATTGCGTTCAGAAAGAGTGGACTAACGGCCAGAAAAACAAGCCGTCAGTCGGCGCGGTAGTGGAATACTATCGTCTTAAGCCGCCTTTTAATCAGGAGTTAATTAGCGCGCAGGTAGCCCATTTTGAAAATACCAAGAAAGTTTCCTTTATTTTTTCTGACGGCTCCGAAGAGACCGGCGTTATTGTTCCGGGAAGCAACAAGTTCATTGAAGATTCTCCTTTCGCTGTTGAGTATACCGAAGGCGAGCGCCGTTGGCGCATGGAAAAGCGTGACGGATCGCCAGTATTCAACAAGCGGAAGCAGATTTCAACGGCTGTCGGATTAACCGGCGCCTATAACTAAAATCACCCCCCCGATTGACTCGGGGGGTTTTTAATTGTATAAGGCAAGGGTAAAGGAGGGTGTGATGTTTCCTTGCAGCAGCTGCGGCTACCAAATAGATCTTTCACAAACTAAAACATTGAAAGAAATTGAATTCCAGGGCCCGCTTATTAAAGTTCATTTTGAGAATGCTAGAGGAGTCATCTGTCCCAAGTGTGATCAGGTAAATATCTGCTCTCAAACCGAGTGGCGTATTCCCTTTGTGGAGGCGCTGATGAGAGAGAGCGCCAATTTGCCCATCTGTCTCAATGGCAGGCAGGCCGCATGGGCTAGGGATTTTTTGGCCTTTAAAACGGCCACCAATGAGAAATTCGCCGTTTGGCTGGGCTTTAAAAATTTTTCCAATATTAAAAAATGGGGCCTAGAAGAGGAGAGAATAGATGTCGGTTCCGCTTGGGAAAGGGAGCAAAAAAATATTATTGAAAAAATTTTAACTAACGAAATATACCTCCTTTTGGCCAGAAAGTTTGGCTTCAGCAACGCCTCTGTTTTTGATGACTGGGAGAAAACACCCGATGACCCTGTTCCGGAAGACGTTGACAGGAAAATAAAAGAGATGCTGTTGTTAGTTGGGGATTCGGGGCAATTTCCCTCCCGCACAGAGTTTATTGACGGCTACTATGTGATTTCTATCAGATTGGTTGCTAATCTGATAGACGCCAAAAGCGAAGAGATTTTAAGAAAAGAACTTAAGAATATTAATCGTCTTTTTGCCCAAGCCGGTATTCGCCGTTTAAACTGGCCGGCTTTTGAGAAGCTAATCAAAGATGGGGTTAATAGGATTACGCTGTCTATTGATTTAGAGAATGGCGAAGAAGCGGTTATTGGCGTTGCTTTCTGCTTCTTTTATTGGGAAAATCATACTTTGATTGCCAAAGCGGAAAAACTGGTTTTAGATAGAGGTTTTTTAGGAGAAGAGCAAGTGGTTTACAAGTTTTTTCATGGAATCTTAGTCCATTGTTTAGAGAGGGGAGCTAAAACTTTGCTTCTTAAAAAGCCCAAACAAATTGAGCTGGTCCAGACGGCTGAAGCGATTGGTTTTAAAAAATTGAAAACCGGCTGGTATATAATTAGAGAATAAAACAACTCCCGAGCTTGGCTCGGGGGTTTTCTTTATGGCGGTGAGGGTGGGATTCGAACCCACGATGCCGTTTCCGACATAACAGTTTTCAAGACTGCCGCCTTAAACCTCTCGGCCACCTCACCCTTGCGCATATTTTACCATTTTTACCTCGCTCTGGCAAATGTCAGAGCGATTATTTTTTTCGCTCCGGCGAGTTTTAATACGCGAGCGGCCTCGGCTAAGGTGGAGCCGGAGGTGAAAACATCATCTACTAAAATAATATTCCTGCCGGAAAACTCCTCCGGATGATTTACAAAAAAAGAATCCTTGATATTTTCCTCCCTCTTTTTCCAGTCGGACAAATCCGCCTGAACACCGGTGTTTTTTATTTTTACCAAATTATTTTTACTCCACCAAAGGCCCATTTTTTTATTAATTCTTTCAGCCAGCGCCTCCGACTGGTTAAAACCGCGCTTTCTCAATCTTGACTGGTGCAAAGGGATGGGGGTTATCATCCAATCCCGGCAATTATAATTTCCTGTTTTTTGCAGGCTTTCCGCCATCAAATCAGCCAGAGGCCCGGCTAGGCTTTGCCAGCTCCCATACTTAAACTGCCAGATAATTTTTTTAGCCACGGGATTGTCGTAACTGGTGGCGGCTAAGAGAAGATAGGGAAAGTGGCGGTGGCAGTGGCTGACGGCTCCTTCGCCAACGCATCTATTCATGCATACCGGGCACAGCAGATAATCATAAACCGGCATAGAGTGCAGGCAGGGGTCGCATATTTTTTCATTATTATCGGTTAAATAATTTTCACAAGTCAGGCAGAGAGAGGGGAAAATCAAATCCAACAGGAAATTTTTAGCGGTTTTTATCATCATTCTTAATTTATCTCATTTTTAAGATTTTGTTAATTGGAATTTTTTGGTCATTGGTCATTGGCCGCTGGTCGCTTATAATTAAAACATGCCTCTCAATTTCTTTCGTAAAATCATCCGGCAGGACTCTTACCTGGGTATTGACATCGGTACCACTTCCATCAAAGCCGTGGAAGTTAAGAGGGGCGGGCAAAAGCCAGCCGTTGCCAATTACGCTTTTTTTGAAACTTATAGCCATTTAGAAAGATCTAACACCGCCCTGCAAACCAGCACGCTCAAACTTTATGACGAGGAGGTGGCCGAATACCTAAAGCTTATAATCAAAAAAGCCGGCTTTTCCTCCCGCCAAGCCATAGCTTCTTTGCCCTCATTCTCCGCATTCACCACTCTGATTAACGTTCCCCAAATGTCCAAAGAAGAAGTGGCCAAAACAATCCAGTTTAAAGCTAAGCAATATGTTCCTCTGCCTATAACTTCCGTCACTATAGATTGGATTAAGGTTGGGGAAAAAACCGATGAAGATGGCAATAAAGTTGATCAAATTTTTCTTATTTCAGTCCCTAATGAACAAGTCAAAAAATACCAAAACATTTTTCAGTTAGCCGGCTTGGAGCTTTTTGCTTTAGAGGTGGAGGGTTTTAGTTTGGCCCGCTCCTTAAGCTCTCATCGGCAGAAGCCGGTCTTAATTATTGACATCGGTTCCCGCTCCACCGCTTTTATGGTGGCGGAAGAGGGCCATCTAAAATTTATCAGCCAGTCCGATTTTGCCAGCAGTTCTCTGACTCAAAGTCTGGCTTCCGGTTTAGGCATTAATATTCGTCGCGCCGAAGATTTGAAAAGGCAAAAAGGGCTCATTGGCCTCGATTATGTTCCGGAGAGGGAGTTATCCACATTATTACTGCCCCTCTTAGATGTTATAATTAATGAGGCGAAAAGGGTTAAGGATAATTTCGAACACAGCTATCAAAGCAGCAGGGTAGCGGGTGTCGTTTTGGCAGGTGGCGGAGCTAATCTGTTAGGCATAGAAAAATATTTTGAAAAAGAAATGGGTATGCCGACAGAGAAAGCTAAACCGTTTTTAATTTTTGATTATCCGCCTCCAATCGGCCCCCTTATTGATAGCCTCGGCCCTTCTTTTGCTGTCGCTCTCGGCTTGGCGATGAAGCCGTTTCAATAATGCCAAATTTTCCGGAAAAATTAGGACCAGAAAGAGTCGTTGTGGGATGGCCATGGCGTTTGCTGTTGTTTTCTCTTTTGGTGCTGGTCACCGTCGCTGTCTTGTATGTTGGCCTGGATTTTGGTTATAAGATTTACCTCAATGCCCAGATAAGAGCGAGGGATGCGGCAATTGACAAGCTAAGCCAATCCATACCAAAAGAAGAGCAGGATAAATTTATTAATTTTTATTCTCAGCTTGCCAACCTGCGTTATCTGCTGGACAGCCACATCATCACCTCAAGAATTTTTCCTTTTTTAGAAGCCAACACCAATCGCTTGGTTTATTACAATTTTGTAGATATGAAATTAAAGGAGAGCCGCCTTGATTTGGAGGGAGTAGCCCAGTCTTACGGTATCTTCTCCCAGCAACTAGAAGCTTTTAGCCGCGCCGCCGAAGTGGAGCGTTTAGTGGTCAGCGAATCACAGTCGATTAACGGAGCGGTTAAATTCCGCCTTTATTTAATTTTAAAGCCGGATGTTTTTAAGTAATTATCCATGAATCCTGCCAGTAAAAGAACTTTTAGTTTAATGCTTAGCGGCGTCTTGTTGCTCGCCGCTTTTGTTGGTTACGCCGCTTTGGTCAGGCCTTCCTATGATGAAATTATTGCATTAAGAAGCGCTCTTAATGCTAAAAGCGATTTATTAAGAGAGCAGAATATGGCCATTGCTAAAGTTAACGACTTGATTGTCCAATATCAGGGCACCGGCCGCCTTCAGGACACCATCTCTCTCTCTTTTCCTCTAAAAGAGGAGCTGTCATCTATTTTTAACCAACTGCGCACCCTAGCTGAAATTAATAATCTTTCTATAGAGATTTTTGGAGTCAAACCGCAGGCTTTTAAGGTTCTTTCGGCAGAAACTTTGGTAAAAAATGCGGGGACTTTAGAGTTGTCCCTGCGTTTGGTTGGCTCTTATGAAAATTTTCGGGAATTTATTAAGGGAGTGGAAACTAATATTAGGCTGATGGATGTTCAGCAGGTTGCCATAGAGAAGATATCGGGCGGCAACAATTTTTTCTCATATAATTTACTGATTAACACCTACTATCAAAGCGATAAATAATTAAATTTAAATGGCCATAATTTTAAAAGAACAAAAGAAAGGAATTAATTGGTTTGCTATTTTAGTTTTTGTTTTTCTTTTTGCGGTGGTTATCGGCGGAGGTTATTTTCTGTTTTTCGCCGCAACCCCCGGCATTGAAATAGTGGCCCCTTCGTCTTTGCAATCCACCTCCGACATAGCCAGCGTCAGGTTTGATCCCTCACGGGTTGTTAATCATCAGACTCTTAAGTCGCTTAGGCAATTAGGGGGTCTTCCCGGTATCGGCGTTTTAGGCCGGTCTAACCCGTTGATAAATTTTTAATTTACCGGAATGGATGATAAACAGCTGTTGGACAAATTAATTGAAGAAGGGCTGCTTTCTTCCGGCAGAGCGGACAAGCTTTTAGAAGAAGCTCAGGTTTCTAAAAAAAAAGTTGAGCAGATAATCTACGACCGGCGGTTAATTGGCGAGGTTGATCTTGCCCAAGCTAAGAGTGAGTTGCTGGGCATTCCTTACAAGAAAGTTAATCACGCCGATATTAGCGATGATATTCTCTCCCTTCTTCCAGAAGAAACGGTCGTTAATTACAAAGCTATACCTCTAGGCAAGGAGGAAAAAATGCTGGTGGTGGGCATGGTTAATCCCGATGACCGCCGCGCTCAGGAGGCTCTCCGTTTTATTGCCAAGCAAAAGAGAATGAGTTTGGGGGTTTATATCATTACTCCATCGGATTTAGAGGCGGTTCTTCGCCGTTATTCTCCTTTTGCCAACCAAGTTCAGGCCGCTGTCCGTTCTTTGCAGATTAGGCCTGGCAAGGGGAGCGGCCTGAAAAGAGTTAATTTAGAGGAGTCAACCGTTGTTAATGAGGAAGCGCCCATTATTAAGCTGGTTGCCGCCACCCTTAAGGAGGCGGTTACCATTGGCGCCTCTGACATCCATCTTGAACCGCAAAGAACTAGATTAAGGATTAGGTTTAGAGTGGATGGCGTTCTGCAAGAAAGCCAGTCTTTGCCGGCAGAGCTTCATCAGCCGGTAATTTCTCGGGTGAAAATTCTTTCTAATTTAAAAATCGATGAAAACCGCGTGCCCCAAGATGGGCGTTTTCGCGCTGAAGTTTATGGCCGCGACATAGATTTTCGCGTGTCCACTTTTCCTACGCCAAATGGAGAAAAGGCCGCTATCAGGGTTCTTGATCCGGAAATTGGCCTGAAGCAGCTTGATGATCTCGGCTTGAGCGGCCAGGGAGCGGAGTTGGTGGACAAAGGCATTAAAGAGCCCTTTGGCATGATTCTGATAACAGGCCCTACTGGCTCCGGCAAAACCACCACCCTTTACGCCTTGATGCAACAACTCAACCGCGATGATGTCAATATCGTCAGCTTGGAAGATCCTGTTGAGTATTCTATTGAGGGCGTTAACCAGTCGCAGGTTCGTCCGGAAATTGGCTACACTTTCGCCTCCGGCTTGCGCCAGATTCTCCGCCAAGATCCGGATGTGATGATGGTCGGCGAGATTCGCGACGCAGAAACAGCATCGCTGGCAGTCCACTCGGCGCTCACCGGCCACATTGTTCTTTCCACTCTGCACACTAATAATGCCATCGGCGTTATCCCAAGGTTGATTGATATGAAGGTTGACGCTTTTCTTCTACCCTCAACTCTTAACCTGATGCTTTCCCAGCGTCTTGTTTCTAAATTATGCCAGGAGTGCAAACAACAAGAATCCCCATCGGAAAAAATAAACGAAATTATAAAAAAAGAAATCAGCCCTCTGAAAATCGGCCCTTACAAAATTTGGCATTCTCCCGGTTGCAAGGCTTGCAACAATAAAGGCTATAAGGGCCGGATTGCCATCTTTGAAGTTTTAAAGATGACTGCGGAGCTGGCAGATATCATCAACAGCCAGCCGACTGAAAATAAAATAGGAGATGAAGCCAAAAGGCAGAAGATGGTGACCATGCGCCAAGATGGAATTTTAAAGGCATTAGAAGGATTGGTTAGTATTGAGGAAGTTCTAAGGGAAACAAGCGAAATTTAATGCTATATTTACACTATGGACTATAAACAACAACTGGAAGAGCTATTATTGACTACCGCTCGGCAGAATGCCTCGGACCTGCACATTAGCGTGGGCCGAAAGCCCACTTTAAGAATAGATAATTCTTTAGTGCCTTTGCAGAAGGCTCCCATCATCACTCCGGAAATAGCTGACGGCCTTATCTCAGCCCTGGTTTCTCCAGACAAGAAAAATGAATTTATTACCAAAAGAGAAATGGATTTCTCTTACAATTTTGAGGATAAAGCCCGTTTTCGCGTCAATATTTTTTTTCAAAAAGGATTCATGGCGGCCGCTCTCCGCCTTATTCCGGCTAAGATTAGAACCATTGAGGAATTGAATCTGCCTCCCATCCTTCATGATTTTACCCGTCTTAACCAGGGCTTTATTCTAGTTGTTGGTCCGGCTGGCCACGGCAAGTCAACCACCTTAGCGGCTTTGATTAATGAGATAAATCAAAATCGGACAGAACACATAATTACCATTGAGGATCCGATTGAATATCTTTTCACCCAGGACCGTTCTATCGTCTCCCAGAGAGAGGTGACCAGTGATACTTTGGATTTTCATACCGCTCTGCGCTCTGTTCTGCGCCAGGACCCCGATGTGCTGATGGTTGGTGAAATGCGCGATCCGGAAACTGTTTCCACGGCAATGACCGCTGCTGAAACCGGCCATTTGGTTTTTTCTACCCTTCATACCAATTCCGCCTCCCAGACGGTTGACAGGATTATTGATAGTTTTCCCTCCGGCCAACAGGGGCAGATTACCTCCCAGCTAGCAGCAACTTTAGTCGCTATTATTTCAGAACGTTTGGTGCCCAGAATTGACGGCGGGCGCGTGCCGGCGGTGGAAATAATGATAGTCAACTCCGCCATTAAGAATCTCATCAGGGAGCGCAAGGCCTATCAGATAGATTTAGTTATAGAGACCAGCTTGAAAGAGGGCATGATTACCATCAACCGTTCTTTAGCCGGCTTGGTTAAAAAGCGTGTTATTTCTCTGGAGGAGGCGGAACTTTACTCAACTAACACATCGGATTTAAGGATATTAATAGATAAAGTTTAAGGAGGATGAAATTTAAATACAGCGCGCGCACTAAAAAGGGGGAGTTGCAGGTTGGGTATATTGATGCGGCCAATAAGGAGGCGGCTACCAACTCTCTAAACGGCCACGACCTGTTTGTTCTGAGTCTGGAGGGAGAGGAGGCCCCTATTTGGTATAAGCAATTACTGGCTATTTTTAATCGGGTGAAGCGTCGCGATCTTATGGTTTTTACCCGCCAATTTGCCACGATGTTAGAGGCCGCCATACCTCTAGGTGATGCTTTAAAAAGCCTTTATCGCCAGACTCGGAACGATATTTTAAAAGAGGCTATCTTTCAGGTTTCTTCGGATGTTGACTCCGGGCTTTCTCTTTCTCAAGCTCTGGAGAGGCAACCGCACGTTTTTTCAGAATTTTACATTAATCTTATTCGCTCCGCCGAGGTTACTGGCCAAGTTGAATCGGCGATGAATTTCTTAGCCGACTACCTGGAAAAAGAACAACTGCTGGCTTCAAAAGTAAGAAACGCCCTCATCTATCCTATTTTTGTTATTATTTTATTTTTTATAACTACAGGAGTTTTGTTAGGGGTTGTTTTTCCCCAACTAGAGCCAATTTTTGCTGAATCACAAGTAGAGCTGCCGGCCATTAGCAGATTTTTTTTAGGAATGGGTAATTTTATTGCCAGTTGGTGGCTGGCTATTTTGGTAGCTTTAGGCATTTTGGCGGCTCTGCTAGCCGATTATTTTCGCAGTGATGAGGGGCGGGTGGTTTTTGATGAGGTGGCTATCAATCTTCCGGTTTTCGGTAAACTATTTCGCCAGTCTTATGTGGCTAGATTTTCTGAGGCCACCAGCGTGCTCATTAAAGGCGGTATCCCCATAGCCCAAGCGATTGAGATAAGCGCTCACACTATCGGCAGTTTTATTTACAGGGACGCTCTTCATGATGTTGCTAATCGTGTCCGGCAGGGTGAGCTTTTGTCGGAGGCTCTGGAGAGGAACGAAAGATATTTTCCTCCGCTTGTCAGCCAAATGGTGGCGGTGGGGGAAAAAACAGGCCGCTTAGACCAGATGCTGGCTAGAGTTTATGATTTTTACAGTCGGGAGATTAATGACTTGGTAAGTAATCTGGTGGAGTTAATTCAGCCGGCGCTTATTTTATTTATTGGCGCTTTGGTGGGCTTGCTGTTTGCGTCAATATTGTTGCCAATATATAATTTAGTACAGGTGTTTTAAGAATATGATTAACAAAAAAGGATTTACTTTAATAGAAGTCTTGGTGGTAATCTTTATAATCGGCCTTTTGGCTTCAGTGGTTTTGGTTGGTTTAGGGACTTTTAGGGCGCGAGGCCGGGACGCCAGAAGAATTGCCGATCTCCGTTCCACCCAAAACATTCTTGAGCTTTATTACGCTAAAAATGGCGAATATCCCGGCAGTAATAACTGGGGCGATTTAAAATCTGTTTTGGTGGGCGCCGGCATAGGCGTTAGCGCCATACCCAGCGATCCGGACTCGGACCAGGATTATTTTTATGGAGTCAGCTCTAGCGGCCAAAGCTACGCTTTGGGGGCGGCCTTAGAAGACCCCGACCATCCTGTTTTAAGGGATGATGTGGATGGCGGCGGAGCCAGCAACTATGGCGTGAATTGCAATGACGCCGTTTACTGCATTAAGTTTTAAAATAGTCTTTTTCGCCTTTGGTTTGGCTTTGGGCAGCTTTTTAAATGTTGTGGGTTTGCGTTATGAAGGGAGGGGAGGGTTATTTAACTGGCGGAGGGGCGGTTTAAGGTCTCATTGTTTGTATTGCCGCCGTAATTTACGCTGGTATGAGTTGGTGCCGCTGTTTAGTTTTTTTATCCAATTAGGGCGTTGCAACCGTTGCCATAAAAAAATTTCTTGGCAATATCCGCTCGTGGAATTAGCCGGCGGACTGGCTTTGCTGCTACCTTTTTATTTTTATCAGTATTTCGGCATTTTCTATCGCTCCATCAACCAAGAGCCGGTGGCTCAGTATTATTTAATAACTTTAATTTTTACTCTAGCCGCCTTGGCGATGATTTTACTTACGATTATAGACTGGCGTTTGCAGATTATTCCCGACCAGATAAATCTTTTCTTAGCCGGCTTGGGTTTGTTTAACGGCCTCATCTTATTAACCGCTCCGGTAAATTTTTCCGGTTCTTTTTTGAAAAATTATGCTGTTCTTTTCGGCGGTCCGGGCATTATATTTTTCAATCATATTCTAGCTGCTCTAGCTGGATTATTGTTTTTCGGGCTGATTATTGCCGCCAGCCGCGGGCGGGCTATGGGGGCGGGCGATATGAAATTAGCGGGGGCTCTTGGTTTGCTTATCGGCTGGCCGGACATCGGCATGCTGATAGCTGTCGCTTTTATTGCAGGGGCGATTTGGGGTTTATTCCTTTTAACTTTTAAGTTTAAAAAGCTAAAATCCAGCGTTCCTTTCGGGCCGTTTATCGTTATTGGTTTTTGGATTACGGTTCTTTTCGGTTACAGAATAATAGATTGGTATTTCAGTATTTTTTAAATAATTATGTTTGCGGTGTTATAATTTTATTGTGAATCGAGGTTTTACCCTGATAGAAGCGCTAATGGTCATCAGCATTCTGACGATGATGACCGCTTTTTTATTGCTTTATAACCGCACCGGTGAGCGGCAGATTATTTTACTGCGGGAAAAAGCCAGGGTGATTAGCGCCATCTTGCGCGCTAAAAATCTGGCCTTGGGAGTTTTTATTCAGGACGCTGGGCGAGAGACGGTTTGCGGTTACGGCGCTTATCTTAATAAAAATCGCTATCTTATCTATCGTGATTTGGCGTCCGATTGCTCTTCAAGCGACAATCGTTTTTCCATTGATAATCCCGAAGAATTGCTGGCCGGAGAGGATTTTATTTTAGACTCCCGATTTCAGTTTATGGGAGATAGCGACACAGACATTTTATTTTCTCCGCCCCTGCCGCAAGTTTTTTTTAGCGGCAGTCCCGCTTTGGGAGAAAAAGAAATTAAAATTACTAGCCCGGATAATGATATTTCCGGCTCAATAATTATTAACAGCGCCGGCCAGATAAGCGAATAAATGAAAATTATCAAAAACAATTTCAAAGGTTACATTCTAGTGGAGGCTATGGTGGCCATCACTATCATTGTGGTTGGTTTGCTGGGGATATTTTCTTTGCTCTCCCAATCTTTAGGATTGAACAGGGTGGTGGCCGATCGTTACGTGTCTTCTTATCTAGCGGCCGAAGGCATAGAGGTTGTTAAAAATTTGATTGACAATAATATAATTAATAATCGCGCCTGGAATGCCGGTTTTAATAACGGGGATTTTGAGCTGGCTTATAACAGCGTTTCCCTCCAGCCGGTTGAGGGCAAGAGCCTTAGTTTTGATAAAGATAATGGCCGTTATGGTTATGGGGAGGGCGAGCCGACCAGATTTTTCAGGACCATCCGCATAGAATTATTGGGCGGCGGGGAGGAGATTAAGGTTAATTCTGTTGTCAGGTGGATAAGCCGCGGAGAGGCGGATTTTGAAGTCGATTTAGAAGACAGGTTTTTTAATTGGCGATGAAGAATAAAGGATTTACTATGGTAGAACTTATTGTTGCCACGGGGCTCTTTATTGTCGTTGTCGGCGCGGCATCCGGCGTTTTTGTCAATTCCCTGCGCAGCCAAAGGGTTTTAGTGGCCCTAATGGCCGCTAATGACAACGCCAGTTTGTCTTTGGAGCAGATGGCCCGGGAAATTCGCATCGGCTCCGGATTTGCCACCAATCTTCAAAAAACAGAACTGACCTTCACCAGTCAGCGCGCTGGAAATGTTGTTTATAAATTTAATTCAGAAGAAAACGTTATTGAAAGAAACGGGGTTGCTATCACCGGTAAAAATGTCAAAGTTTATTACTTATTTTTTGATTTAATGGGAGAAGAAATCGGCGACGGCGCCTCCACGCGCGTTACTATCAGAGTTGGAGTAAGCGCCGCTGACAAAAAAGCTTTGGATATAATCACCCCTCTTCAAACTACCGTCAGTTCCCGCCAATTGGATATATGATAAAAAACAACAAACAAGCCCGCTCCGGGCAAGTGATGTTATTAACGGTGCTGATAGTCTCCGGCACTATTTTAGGAGCTACCAGTATCGCCGGTATTTTAATGCTCAATCAAATCAGGCAATCGATTAATGTAGAACATTCTCTGCGGGCTATCTTTGCCGCCGATGCCGGTTTGGAGTGGCAGCTTTATAATAATTTTATTGACTCCGAGTATGCCCAGCCCCAAATTAATGGCGCTGATTTTATCACTAAAATTATTCCGGGGGAGACGGAAATAGAATTACGCTCCGTGGGGTGCGCCGGCGCTGAAATTGAAAATGCGCCGGCGGACAGATGCCCCCGCCCCGTCAACCGCTCTCTCCAGCTGTTTTTCGAACTGGTATTCTAACGATCGTGGGTTAAGGTGATAGTTGACAAATTTTTTCTTACAATATATAATAGGGGCAGTCCTTAACTATAAGAATAGGAGGTAATGGACTATGGGTAAGGTTTCTGATTCTCGCCAGAAGGGCGGAAAGTGCCGCAAATCTAGCGCTAAGGCTTACAAGTATAAGCGCTATCAGCTGGAGCGCCGCCGGATTGTCAATAAGTTGGCGTACATTTTGCGGAATAATGGTCCGGAAGCGGCTGTCAACTATGCCAAGATTTGGTCGGGCCTTGGAATTTCCACAACCGCTCTCCTGCGGCGAGTGCGTTCTCAGGTTCCGGGATTATGGCAACGCGCCTTGGTCAAATTTCCAGCGCTGGCTGAAAAAAACCACTGATTTTTGACATTCCCTGCCGGGTTTTTCGTCAGGACCCGGTCCCGCCCCCGATTGCTCGTAGCAATCGGGGGATTTTTTTGCTATAATCACACTATAAAATGGACAAAAAGGAGGCTATGCCTACCGATAGGCAGGCGGAAAAACGTATAGAAAAGCTGAAAAAAACTATCAATTATCATCGCTATCTTTATCATGTTCTTGATAAGCAGGAGATTTCTGATGCCGCTCTTGATTCTTTAAAAAAAGAACTTTTTGACTTGGAGCGGCAATTTCCCGGCTTGATTACGCCCGATTCTCCCACGCAAAGAATAGGCGGCAAACCTCTGAAAAAATTTCAAAAAGTTATCCACACGGATTGGAAAGGCAATCGGCGCCGCATGAACTCTCTTAACGACGCTTTCTCGGAAGAGGAAGTTGTTGATTGGTTAAAGAGAATGGAAAATTATCTTGGGCATAAAATTACCAGCGATTTTTATTGCGATCCCAAAATGGATGGCTTAGCGGTTGAGCTGGTCTATGAAGATGGGCTATTTGTTAGGGGATCCACTCGCGGCGATGGCGAAGCGGGAGAAGACATTACTCAAAATCTAAGGACAATTGAAGCCATTCCTCTCAAACTTACCGGAGATTATCCCAAACGTTTTGTTGTGGGAGGAGAGGTTTTTCTACACAAGAAAGAATTTGAGCGCATTAATAAGCAGTTGGAAAAAGAAGGGAAAAAGATTTATGCTAACCCCCGCAATCTAGCTGCTGGCAGTTTGCGTCAACTTAATCCTCAAATTACGGCTTCTAGGAAGCTGGACTTCTACGCCTATGCGATTGTCGGTGACCAATCCAATGATTATTTCGGGCTTTTTCCCAGCAAAGATAAAGAATATGCTTCTCTCAAAAAAATAGGTATTAAAACCAATCCCTTGGGAAAAGTTGTCCATTCACTAAAAGAAATCAAGGATTTTTTTGAAATGATTGGTAAAAAGCGCCAAAAACTATCTTATGAGATAGACGGCGTTGTGGTTTCTATTAACAGCAATGAGTTGTATGAGAAGCTAGGGGTAGTAGGGAAGGCGCCCAGAGGCGCGATCGCTTTTAAGTTTTCTCCCAAAGAAGCTACTACCATTGTTGAAGATATCAAACTGCAAGTGGGGCGCACTGGCACCTTAACGCCAGTAGCTCATCTCAAGCCGGTTTTGGTTGGCGGCGTTACCATCAGCCACGCCACCCTTCATAATTTTGATGAGATAAAACGGCTGGGCATTAAGATTGGCGATACTGTTATCGTCTCGCGCGCCGGCGATGTTATTCCCCAAATCACTAAAGTTCTTATTGATTTAAGGACGGGCAGGGAAAAAGAATTTAAAATGCCGGAGCGCTGCCCGGTAGACGGCTCCAAGGTTGTTAAAGATGGAGTCTATTATCGCTGCTCCAACAAAGATTGCGGAGCTGTTCATAGGGAGTTTTTGTGTCATTTTGTTTCCCGCGGCGCTTTTAATATTGAGGGGCTGGGGAGTAAAATTGTAGATCGTTTTATTGATGAGGGATTAATCAGCGACGCCGCTGATATTTTTACTCTTAAAAAAGGGGATATTGCCGTTCTGGAAAGGTTTGGGGAAAAGTCGGCAGAAAATATTGTTAATGAAATAAGCCAGCGCAAAATAATATCCCTGCCGCGCTTTATTTATAGCTTAGGCGTCTTGCACGTTGGGGAAGAAACCGCGCAATTATTATCCGATGAAATAATTACTAAGCGAAAAATGCCAAACGAAAAACTTAAAATAAATGAAATCACTAAAATACTGCAAGAACTTTCCGTAGAAGACCTTCAGCAAATCAAGGATATTGGTCCGGTCGTTGCCAAGAGCATCCACGAGTGGTTCAGAGAAAAAAAGAATCTCAACCTTTTAGAAAAACTGGAAAAAGTTGGAATAGAGATAAAGAAACAAGAAATAAGAAATAAAAAACAAGAAAAATTAGCAGGTCAGGTTTTTGTCCTCACCGGCACTCTCAACTCAATGTCTCGCGAGCAAGTCAAAGTCAAAATCCGAGAGCTGGGAGGCGACGTCAACGAATCGGTTTCTAAAAAAACTGATTTTGTGGTGGCGGGTGCAGATCCGGGATCCAAATACGACAAGGCAATAAAGTTGGGAGTCGAGATTTTAAATGAGAAAGATTTTTTGAAAAAAATCGGCTGATACGATAAAATAACCTTATTATATTATGTCCGCCAAGCCTTCTATTGATAAATCTCTTCTTAAACATCTTGCCGAACTGTCACGCATTAAATTAACCGCTAGAGAAAGCGCCCAATTTTTAAAGGATGCAAAAAAAATTCTTAATTATTTTGAGGAGCTGACCAAGGTTAACGTCCCTCATGTAGAGCCGGTTATTGGAGGCTCGTCTTTAAAAAATGTTTTTCGTGACGATAAAATTGACCCGCATAAAAAAGCTTATTCTGTCAATGACGCTGGCCGGATTATAGAGGCCTTTCCGGAGGCGGAAAAGGGTTATCTCAAAGTACCAAAAATTCTTTAATGCACTTGCACGATTTAACAATTAAAAAATTTCACGAAGGATTAGTGAGTAAAGAGTTTTCTGCTCTGGAAATGGCTCAGCAGATTTTCAAGTATGCTGAAAAGAAGGACAAAGAGATAGGCGCTTTTCTTAATTTTAGCAAAGATGAGGCATACCTCCAGGCGGAGAAAGTTGATTTGGCGATTGCCCGCGGGGAAAGATTGGGCATGTTAGCCGGTGCGCCATTAGCTATCAAAGATAATATTTTAATTTCCGGCCAGCCAGCTACCGCCGCCTCCAAAATCTTAAAAAATTACCGCGCCTCCTATGACGCCACCGCCATCAAAAAGCTCAAAGCCGCTCACGCTGTCTTTTTAGGCAAGACCAATATGGATGAATTTGCCATGGGCTCCTCCACAGAAAACTCCGCCTTCCAAATCACTAAAAATCCCCGCAATCTCAAGCTGGTTCCCGGAGGTTCTTCCGGCGGATCTGCCGCCGCCGTTGCCTCCCACATGGTGGTGGCGGCCTTGGGCTCTGACACCGGCGGTTCCATCCGCCAACCGGCAACTTTTTGCAATATCGTCGGCCTGAAGTCGACTTATGGCGCCGTCTCCCGTTATGGATTGATAGCTATGGCTTCTAGTTTGGATCAGATTGGACCGCTCACTAAGACCGTTGAAGATGCTGCTTCTCTGTTTAAAGTTATCAGCGGTTTTGATGCCAACGATTCCACTAGCGCAGAAGTGGCCTATGGGGATGAACTATTAAACCCCAAACTGGAAAGAATTAAAGAAATGGTCATCGGTCTGCCAAAGGAATATTTCGGCGATGGAGTGGACAAGGATGTAGCTAAAAATATTGAGGCGGCAATCAGCCAAATAAAAAGTCTAGGCATCAAATTCAAAAAAATAAGCCTACCTCATACCAAATACGCTATTTCTTGCTATTACATTATTATGCCGGCGGAAATCAGCGCTAATCTCGCTCGTTTTGACGGCATCCGTTATTCTCCGGCGGAAGGAGTCATGTTTAAAAATCTGAAAGAACTTTATCAGAACAGCAAAAGTGCCGGTTTCGGCACCGAAGTTAAGAGGAGGATTATCTTGGGCACTTTCGTCCTTTCTTCCGGTTATTATGATGCCTACTATACCAAAGCTCAACAGGTGCGTTCTCTTATCAAGCAGGATTTTGATGATGCTTTCAGAGAGGTTGATGTTATTTTAACCCCAACTTCACCCACCAAACCCTTTAAGATAGGGGAGAAGATTAAAAATCCTCTATCTATGTACCTTTCCGATATTTTTACCGTTCCGGCCAACTTAGCTGGCCTGCCAGCTATTTCTATACCACCAGGTTTCCAATTAATCGGCCGGCCCTGGAAAGAGGCGGATATTTTAGGGATAGGGCAATTTTATGAAAGAATTTCTCACTAGTTTTATAGATTGGTTTTCAATTAATCTTTTACTTATCAAATCCGTCTCCATTTTTATATCTGGAATTTTATTGGTTGGAATAATTTATCTCATTAGCAAACTGCAGTTCATTAACTACCGCGTTGAGATTTTTATGGACGCTTGGTCCATAGGCGATCTTAACAAACACCGGTCTTTAAGGGCTTGGAAGCATATTCTTAAGCACCTTTCTGGCCGAAAGGAAGAGCGGTGGAAGCAGGCGGTCCTAGACGCTGACAAAGTTTTGGACGAGCTTTTAAAAATATCAGGTTATCATGGAGCTCATCTTACTGAGCGCTTGGATAATATTACCTCTGCTCAGATAACTAATATAGACGAACTGCGTCAAGCTCACGAAACGGCAAAGATTATCAAAAAAGACCCCGATTTTGCTTTCAGCAAAACCGAAGCCGAGGAAAATGTTTATATATATCGCAAGGTTTTTAAAGAATTAAGATTGCTTGAGTGAAATTGTTTGCAGTGAGCTTGTCGACTGCCTGCAGTGAGCTTGTCGAACTGTGGATAACTCTCTTGACTGATTAACGCTGTTTGGCAAAATTACAACTGAGTTTCGGATGGTCTTCGGATCATTCGGAACTCGCTGGAGGAACCCCGCAAGGGGTTTTTCCATTTTTTGCGCAGCCGACCGGATTTGAACCGGCGATCTCCTCCGTGACAGGGAGGCGTGTTAACCGGGCT
>CAYJWP010000007.1:0-30806 GCA_964373915.1 uncultured Candidatus Saccharibacteria bacterium
TGAGCTGGGTTCAAACCGTCGTGAGACAGGTTGGTCTCTATCTGTTGCAGGCGTTAACACTTGAGGGAAGCTGACCCTAGTAAATTTTGCTACTTCATGGAGCAATCCATGATGACAATTCGGCTAATAACGGTGAAATCTTAACTATTTACGGTCCGTTGATAACTGTAGTTGCTATCGGTCCAATAACTATAGTACAATTACTTGAGGACCATAAATTATTAAGACAATACCGTGGGAAGTCGATCTAAAGTTGATTTAGCTTACATTGCTGGCTTTCTTGATGGAGATGGCAGTTTAATGTTTCAGCTGAAAAAGCGAAAGGATGGTAACAGAAAACGCAGTCGTTTTATGTTCACTATTTGCTTTTATCAGGATACGAAACATGAGCAGCCTCTTTATTGGATCCGTAATGTATTAAAGATTGGTTATGTTTCAAGAAGAAAAGATGGAATGAGTGAATTGAGAATTAATGGACACAAACAAACTGAAAAAATTATTTCAGACATCTTGCCTTTTTTGAAATTCAAGAAGATTCAAGCCAAGATAATTCTAGATTCTGTTAAAGTGCTTTTAAAAGGTAATTTAACGAATAAAGATTTAAGAAAATTGGTAGATAATATAATCAAAATTCAATCTGAAAATTACGTGACGAAAAGAAAGCGTAATAAAGAAGAATTGTTAAAAGCTTTAGATTTGACCCCGTAGAGACTTAGTCGCTTAAGCGACTGGATGAGAGTTCGGCTCTCATAATACGCCGACTCCGCCGATTGGCGGATGAAGATATAGTCCACACTTCTGGCGACAGAAGACTAATGTGACGAGAGGACCGGGTCGGACGAACCTCTGGTCTACCAGCTTTGGTACCAACTGAAGCGCTGGGTAGCTACGTTCGGAAGGGATAAGAGCTGAAAGCATCTAAGCACGAAGCCCATCCCAAGACTAGGTGTTTGCCGCCGCAAGGCGGCAGCGATTGGTGGCAGATTACCACCTTGATAGGCTCTAGGTGTAAGACTGGCAACAGTTTTAGCCGAGGAGTACTAATAATCGTGAACGATTCTTACTAAATTGGCCATTTAAATGCTGATCAAAAATTGTCCGTAGTGATCTCCTAGTGATTCAGCTGGGTATGAACCACCTCTTTCCTTTCCGAACAGAGTCGTGAAAGTGCCCAGTCCTAATGATACTTGGTTTCAAATCCGGGAAAGTAGGGTTTGCTGGGAGTTCAGTGTGGACAATTTTTGTTTAAAAGCTATTCTTCATATTAATGAGCCGTTTCATTAAAAAAATAGTTTATGGTTTTCTGTTCTTATTTTCTCTAGTCGTTATTTTATTAGCGGTGTATTTTATTTTTATCAAATCATCTCCAACTTGTTCTGACAACAAGCAAAATCAAAATGAAACCGAAATAGATTGCGGCGGCCCCTGTCTTCCTTGCGCGATAAAAAATGTTAAGGACTTATCTAATTCGGCGATAGAAATGTTTGCCCAGGACGGCGGTTTAGGCACGATTTTATTTTCAATCAGCAATCCCAATCCAACATTAGGCATAGAAAAAATTCCTTTTTCTATCATTCTTTTTGATAACGAAGGCAATCGGGCGGTAACTGTTAATCAGGCGACATCTATTGCTCCGGGGGAAAGTAAGTTTATTATAGAAAGCGGAGTGAAAATAGACTTGGACTTTGTCAGCCGGGCAGAGATTAAATTGGATTACAATCTGGATTCTTGGAAAACTAAAACCGAACTTCCTCCGCAGCCATTGGTTGAGTTAGTTGATTACAATAAAAAGTTATTGCCTGATGGATTAAAAATAAGCGGAGATATCCTTAATAGAGGATCGTCGGCCGTTCCGGAATATTTTTTAGGCGTTATTTTAACCAACGATCTTGGAATAAAAATATCCGCCGCTAAAAAATCATTAGGCAGAATTGAAGCTTTCGGCAAGAAAACGTTTGAGTTTATTATTCCTTTGAAAAAAGAACTTCTTAAGCAGGTTAATTTAGATGAGGTGGTGGTATTTATCGAATTTTAAAAAAACAGATTGGCTTCTGAACGGCAATTTTGCCGTTCTGGCTTTTTTAAGCGCTCTTACTATTAATAGTGTGGCGCCACACCTTTTTTATTATCAGTTGGCTTGGATTTTTTTATCGGCCATCACGATTTTTATTTTTTCGCAAATAGATTGGAGGCCATTAATTAATTATCGTTGGCTGGTTTTTAGTATTTATGTTTTTGCTCTCGTCTTGTTAGTCATCACTTTCTTTTTGGCGCCTTCCATCAGGGGGGCTAGAAGTTGGATAGTTTTAGGGCCGATTCAAATTCAGACATCGGAGTTGGCTAAGTTGTCGTTGATAATAATTTTTTCTTATTTTTTTGCCAGTCGGCATATTGGCATCGCTTACTGGAGAAATGTTTTCGCCTCGTTTGTTTATCTGGCTTTACCCGCTGCTCTAGTCTTATTTCAGCCGGATTTAGGTTCGGTGCTTATTCTATTTGGCCTTTGGATAGGATTTTTATTAGTCAGCGGACTTTATTGGCGCCAGATAATTTTAGGGTTTCTGGCGCTATCCCTTATTGGCTTTTGGGGCTGGCATAGTTTTTTACAGGATTATCAAAGGGAAAGAACTTTTGCTCTTTTTAATCCAGATTATGACCCTTTGGGTATTAATTATGGTGTCATTCAATCTAAAGTTGCCATCGGGTCCGCTGGTTTTTGGGGCAAAGGCTACCAACAGGGAACACAGGCGCAACTTGGTTTTTTGCCGGAAGCGGCTACGGATTTTATTTTCTCCGCTTTTACTGAAGAGTGGGGATTGGCCGGAGCATTAGCTCTTTTCTCTCTTTTTATATTGATGGTTTTTCGCATTGTCAAAATAGGAATAACGGCCGGTAATAATTTTTCTAGGTTGATATGCGTAGGAGCGGTTATTCTTTTTCTGCTTCATTTTATTTTTAATATCGGTTCCAGCATCGGGTTGGTGCCTGTGGTTGGCGTGCCCTTGCCTTTTTTTAGTTATGGCGGATCTAATTTTTTGGTCAACGCCGCTCTTTTGGGAATGATTCAAAGCATCATTGTGAGAGCAAAATATTAATTGACTTCATTTACAATTTCTGTTAATGTTTCAAACATTGTTTCGTAATCAATTCATTAATCGCTGGTCATTTTTAGCTGCGGGTGTCGCCTTGGTCTTGTTGGCGGGACTGGCTGTTTTTATTTCCGCTCTTCAGCCAGTTGATAGAAAAGCCCAAATGTCAGAAGTGGAGTTGATTATTGAAAGAGGGGCGGGTATTAAAGATATTGCTTTGATATTATTGGCTAACAAACTAATTAAATCGGCCGACGCTTTTCATATTTATAGTTTTATCAGCGGCTCTGCTCATTTGTTTAAGCCAGGTTTTTACAGACTCAGTCCCTCTTGGAACATTCCTCAACTAACGAGAATTATTGTTGCTGGACCAGCCGATACTTTAGTGGCTATAAGCGAGGGAGAAACTTTAAAAGATATAGACTTTAAATTAAGCCAGCTGGGTATTATTAAAAAGGGAGAATTAGAGAATTTTCAGTGGGATGGCTTTAAAGACGTTTATCCCTTTCTAGCTCAAGCTAAATCATTGGAGGGATTCTTATTTCCTGACACTTATCATTTCTCTTCATTTTCTCCAATAGAAATTGTGGTTAATGAAATGCTAAAAAATTTTTATAAAAAGGCATGGCCTCTTCTGTTAAAGTCTTCAAAAAATTATTACTCGTCTCTAATCACCGCTTCTTTAATAGAAAAAGAAACTCCTTTTAGCAATGATCGTTTGCTTGTTTCTGGCGTTATAAAAAATCGCTTAAGTTTAGGAATGCCTTTACAGATTGACGCTAGCATTGCTTACGGCAAATGTGGCGGGAGATTTTTAACTTGTGATTCTCAAACAAGACAACTGTTTAAAAGTGACCTTGCTATTGACAATCAATTTAATACATACTTGAATAAAGGGTTGCCGCCGGCGCCGATTGCCAATCCGGGGACTGACGCCATCATGGCCGCGTTGAATCCAAAGAGCACTAGTTATCTTTATTACCTGTCTAATCCCCAAAACAGAAAGGCTATCTTCGCTACAACACTTGACGAACATAACGATAATCGTGTTAAATATTTAAGACAAAAATAACAGCCAATTTCACTCCCGGAGAAAAGGGTTGTTTTTTATCTTGTGCCTAAAATAGCTACCAAAATTTTTTCTAGCCATTCAGGTCCGCTTACCAGCCAGCCGGATCTTTTTGAGGTTCAAATTAAATCTTATGATTGGTTTTTAAAATCTGGGCTTAAGGAATTATTTTCAGAAGTTTTTCCCATCGCCGATTTTTCAGGGGAGGAGTTAGAGCTTTCTTTCTCTGATTACTACTGGGATGAGCCCAAACATACAGAGGAGCAAGCCAAATTCAAAGATTTGACTTATGAAACAGCTTTACGGGTCAAATGTAAACTTACTAATAAAAAAACCGGAATCAGCGGCAAGGAACATGAAGTCTATTTTGGTGATTTCCCAGTAATGACAGACAGAGGCACTTTTATTATTAATGGCATTGAGCGTGTTGTTATCTCTCAGTTGGTTCGTTCTTCTGGCGTTTACTTCACAGCCAATGTTTGGCGTGGCAGAAAACTTTTTGGCGCTAAGGTTATTCCTAATCGCGGCGCTTGGTTGGAGTTTGAAACAGATTCAGATGGCTTCATCGGCGTCAAAATAGATCGCCATCGTAAGACAGCTGTTACCGCCCTTCTTAGAATTTTAGGTTTGAAAAACAACGAGGAAATTTTAAAAACATTCGCTGACGTAGACAATGGCCAGATTAAATATATTGAAAAAACTTTATCTAAAGACAGCGCTAAAAATACCCAAGAATCTTATACGGAAATATACAAACGCATTCGTCCCGGAGATTTGGCAACTCCTGAAAACGCCAAAAGTTTAATCGACGCTATGTTTCAGAAAAATGACCGCTATGATCTTTCTAACGTCGGCCGTTTTAAAATCAATCAACGCCTAGGCATAAAAACCAGCGATTCTAAAATTTTGACTTTAGAGGATATAATTTTGTCGGTTAAAGAAATTATTAAATTAAATAATGACCAGAACAAGGAGCCGGATGACATTGACCATCTAGGCAATCGTCGTATTCGTCCGGTGGGCGAACAATTACAAAACAAGCTCCGAGTTGGTTTTACTAGAATGCGCCGTATCGTTCAGGATAGGATGTCTACTCAGGATCCTAAAACTATTACCTCTGTCCAGCTTATCAACGCCCGGCCATTAATGTCTGTGGTCAAAGAATTTTTCTCCTCATCTCAATTATCTCAATTTATGCAACAGGTCAACCCCTTGGATGAGGTGGAGCACAAGCGTCGTATTTCAGCTATGGGCCCCGGTGGTCTCACCCAAAAAAGAGCCGGTTTTGAGGTGCGTGATGTTCATCGCTCCCATTATGGCCGTATTTGTCCCATAGAAACTCCCGAAGGCGTCAATATTGGTCTAGTGAATCACTTAGCTAACTTTGCCCGCGTTAACGATTTAGGTTTTATAGAAACTCCTTATGCTGTAGTCAAAAACGGCACGGTTACTGAAGAAATAGTCTGGCTCAATGCCTTAGAAGAAGAAAAGCACAAAATTGCCCATGCCGGCGTTGACCTTTCTAAAAAAGGCTCCCCAGATGATGTTATAGAGGCCCGCATTAATGGCGAGCCCGGAGTTTGTCTGAGAAAAGAGGTTGATTTCATAGATGTCAGTCCCCAGCAATTTATCAGCGTTGCCACTTCCCTTATCCCTTTTCTAGAGCATGATGATGCCAATAGGGCTTTAATGGGGTCAAACATGCAGCGGCAGGCAGTAGTTTCTATTCGTGCTGACGCTCCTTATGTTTCTACAGGTATGGAAGAAAAAGCGGCCCGAGATTCCGGCTATCTTGTTATAGCCGAAGACGGAGGAGAAATAACCGCCGTTGACGCTGTTTCTATTACGCTTAAAACCAAAAACGGCAATAAGATTTATAAACTTAGTAAATTTAAGCGCTCTAACCAATTTACCTGCATTTCTCAGAGGCCTTTGGTTTCCAAGGGGCAGAAGGTCAAAAAGGGAGACATTTTAGCCGATGGGCCTTCTATAGACCATGGGGTATTGGCTTTAGGGCAAAATCTTTTAGCGGCCTTTATTTCTTGGGAGGGCGCTAATTTTGAAGATGCTATTATTGTTTCTGAGAGAGTGGTCAGAGATGATTTATTTACCTCAATCCATATTGAGGATTTTTATTGCGAGGTGCGCGACACTAAACTTGGTCCGGAGATAACTACTCCGGATATTCCCAATGTTTCTGAAGAAAAACTTAAAAATCTTGACGAAGAAGGCATTATTCGCATAGGCGCGGATGTGCGTTCCGGAGATATTCTTGTTGGAAAAATATCACCTAAAGGCGAGTCGGAGCTCACAGCCGAAGAACGTTTATTAAGGGCTATTTTTAGTGAAAAAGCCAGAGATGTCAAGGACTCATCTTTAACCATGCCTCACGGTAAAAACGGCAGGGTAGTCGGCATAAAAATTTTTTCTAGAGAAAAAGGAGACAAGTTGGAGCCGGGCATTATCAAAAAAATTCAAGTGGAAATTGCTCAGCTTCGTCCCATAGTGGCGGGAGATAAATTAGCTGGCCGTCATGGGAATAAAGGCGTTATCTCCCAAGTTAGGCCGGTAGAAGACATGCCCTATCTTGAAGACGGCACTCCAGTGGATATAATTCTTAATCCTTTAGGCATTGCTTCCCGTATGAATTTGGGGCAGGTGCTGGAAACTCATCTCGGTTGGGCGGCTCATAAGTTAGGTTATCGGGCGATCACCCCCGCCTTGGCGGGAGCTTCTGAATCTGATATTAAAGAAGAGCTAAAAAAAGCTGGTTTGCCGGAAAATGGCCAGACCGCTCTCTATGATGGAAGAAGCGGCCGTCCCTTCTCCCAAAAAGTGACCGTTGGCTTAATGTATGTCTTAAAGCTCAACCATCTTGTAGAAGATAAGATTCATATGAGGTCCATAGGTCCTTATTCTCTTATAAGCCAGCAGCCTCTTGGCGGCAAAGCTCACTTTGGCGGCCAGCGTTTTGGAGAAATGGAGGTTTGGGCGCTTGAAGGCCATGGCGCCGCCCACACCTTGCAGGAGATGCTTACCATTAAATCGGATGATGTTTTGGGAAGATCGTCTTCTTATGAGTCAATCATCAAAGGAGAGAAGATTAAAAAACCGAACATTCCGGCGGCTTTTAATGTTTTGATAGCCGAATTAAAAGCCCTTGGTTTAAATGTCGAGCTTATCAATAAAAAAGAAGAGGAGAAAACTTCTTAAATATGGATTTTGAATCTATAAAACTTAAAGTTGCTTCTCCCGAAGATATTCTTAATTGGTCCTATGGAGAAGTTATTAAGCCAGAAACTATCAATTACCGCACTCAACGCGCGGAGAAGGACGGCCTTTTTTCCGAGAGGATTTTTGGTCCAGTTAAAGATTGGGAGTGTTACTGTGGCAAATATCGCCGTATTCGTTATAAGGGAGTAGTTTGTGACAAGTGTGGCGTTGAGGTGACTCGTTCCATAGTGCGCCGTGAGAGAATGGGCCATATTAATTTAGCTGTGCCGGTGGTACATATTTGGTTTTTAAGAAGCGTTCCTTCGAAAATAAGCCTAGTTCTAGACACCCCTCTTTCTAAGATTGAAAAGGTTGTTTATTACATTTCTTATATTGTTACTTTTGTTAATGAAGAAAGCCGCAAACGCACCTTAGAAGAAGTAGATAAAGAGTTTAAGTCGCGCAAAAAAGACATCAAGGACAAGGAAGAACTTAAGGTTCTGCAGGAGGCGACTTCTAATGTGAGAGATCAGCTTCAAGATTTGACAATTGGCCAAATAATTAGCGAAACAGAGTTTCATAATTTAGCAAGACGTTTCGGAGATGTTTTTGAAGCCGGCACCGGAGGGGAAGCTATCAGAAAAATTTTTGAACAGGTGGATTTGGATAAAGAAATCACTGCCATTAAAAAAGAGTTAGGGTTTTCCCCGGAAAGCAGTAAAGAGATGAGACTGCTTAGGCGGCTTAAACTTTTTAGTTTGATGAAGAAAAATAACATTCGCCCGGAATGGATGATTCTTAATGTTTTGCCGGTATTGCCTCCAGACTTAAGGCCGATGGTAGCTTTGGACGGCGGCCGCTACGCCACCTCCGATCTCAATGATCTTTATCGCAGAGTTATAAACCGCAACAACAGATTGAAAAAATTAATCGAATTGGGTTCTCCGGAAATTATTATTGTTAATGAAAAGAGAATGTTGCAAGAGGCGGTGGACGCTCTTGTCGATAACACCGCCCGTTTCACTACCCAACAGCTATCTAGCCAGCACAGGCCTTTGCGTTCTTTAGCCGATATGTTGAAAGGTAAGCAGGGCCGTTTTCGCCAGAACTTATTGGGTAAAAGAGTTGACTATTCCGGCCGTTCTGTAATTGTTGTCGGTCCTAATCTAAAAATTGGCCAGTGCGCGCTTCCCAAGAGAATGGCCTTGGAAATTTTTAAACCGTTCGTTATTAATAAAATAATTGAGCGGGAAATGGCCCATAATATTCGCACCGCCAATCGGCTTATTGAAGAAGGAGCTCCAGAGATTTGGGCAATATTAGAAGAAGTAATTGCTAAACGCAAGGTATTGCTTAACCGCGCTCCAACATTGCATCGCTTGGGCGTTCAAGCTTTTCAGCCTTTACTTATTGAAGATTTGGCTATCAGAATTCCTCCTTTGGTTTGCGCTGCCTTTAATGCTGACTTTGACGGCGACCAAATGGCCGTCCACTTGCCTTTGACAGAGGAGGCGCAGGAGGAGGCGAGTAAAATTATGCTTTCCAGCGTCAATCTTTTAAAGCCGGCTACCGGTGAGCCAATTATCGTTCCCCTTCAGGATATGGTGCTTGGTTGTTATTACCTGACTCGGATGAAGAAGGGGGGCAATAAAGATTTAATAAGTTTTGCTGATAAGACAGAGGGCCTTTTGGCTTTTGAGAACGAGAAGATTGACGTTAATGATCCGATTAAAATTCGGGGTATTGATAAAGAAACTACCATAGGAAGAGTTATTTTTAACAATGTTTTTCCCGAGGATTTTCCTTTTATAAACGAATCAGTTAACAAGAAGTATTTGTCTAAAGTGGTAGGCACGATTATTAATGATTATGGCGTAGAAAAGTCAGCTGATATTTTAGACGACATTAAGCGTTTGGGATTTGAGTACGCTACTTATTCCGGTATTTCCTGGGGTATGGACGATCTCATTATTCCCAAAGAAAAAAATGCTATCCTCAATATCGCCCAAGAAGAAGAAAAATTAATCAGAGACCAATATGAACAAGGTTTGCTTACCGGTTCTGAAAGAAAAAATAGGATAGTTGAGATTTGGACTAAGGCTAAAGCAAAAATAGAAGAACACGTCAAAAGTACCACCCTTAGCCCGGACAATTCGGTTTTTTCTATTATTGATTCCGGCGCAAGGGGCTCTTGGACTCAACTGGTGCAGATGATGGGTATGAAGGGTTTGGTGGCTAATCCCAAAGGAGAGTCTATTGAGTTGCCGGTCAAAGCTTCTTTTAAGGGAGGGTTCAGCGTTTTGGAATATTTTATTTCTACTCACGGCGCTCGTAAAGGTTCAACTGACACTGCATTAAAGACTGCTTCAGCAGGATATTTGGCCAGGCGTTTGGTAGATGTTTGCCAGGATCTGGTTATTCGGGAAGAAAACTGCCGTACCAAAGAGGGCATAGAGATTTTTCGCCAAGATGGCGTCTCTATGGGTAGGGATTTTGCCAGCCGCGTTTTCAGCCGCACAGCTTTAGAAGAAATAAAAGTGGAAGATAAGTCTATAGTTAAGGCTGGAGAAGTTATTGACAGGGAGGCGGCAGAATTAATCAATAAATCTAAACTGGATATCTTAAAAATAAGATCTCCTATAACATGCAAAAGCCTCTACGGCGTTTGCTCCCAATGTTATGGCTACGATTTAGGTAGTAATAAACCCATTAAGAAGGGCGAGGCTGTGGGAGTGGTGGCAGCCCAGTCTATCAGCGAGCCCGGCACTCAGTTGACTATGAGAACTTTTCATATCGGAGGTATTGCTGGCACTGACATCACCCATGGTTTGCCTCGCGTGGAGGAAATTTTTGAAGCTCGTATTCCTAAAGGCAAGGCCTTTATGGCCGAGGGAGACGGGGTGGTGGAATCTATAGAAGAAAAAGGTTTGTTAAAAGTTGTTAGGATTAAAGCTGACGCCGAGGAGGACAAAAAAACCAAATCATCCGCCCGTAAAAAAGAAAAAATATTTGAATTTCCTATGCCTCGCCAAAATGATGTTTACTTTAAAATTGGCGACAGGGTTAGGAAAGGCGATCAAATCTGCGAGGGGCGGCTTGATATCAAGGAGCTTTTTCGCCTTCAGGGCACCCGGTCAGTTGAACGTTATATAGTTAATGAAGTGCAAAAAATTTACTCTTCGGAGGGAGCGCCGATTAATGACAAACACATTGAGGTGGTGATTAGGCAGATGTTTTCTAGAGTAAAAATCAAAGATGCCGGAGATGCCGATTTTGTGGTGGGCGACATAGTTGAAAAATCAAAATTTATGCAGGCCAATCGTGATGTTAAAAAGTTAAACGGCGAACCAGCTAAGGCCCAACAATTAATTATGGGCATAACCAAAGTGGCTTTGTCCACCGAGAGCTTCTTATCGGCCGCATCCTTTATTGAGACTGCTAAAGTTCTTATTAATGCCGCCGTTGAAGGTAAGGTTGATGTTCTTCGTGGTCTTAAGGAAAATGTTATTATTGGTCGCCTAATACCAGTTGGGACAGGGTTGAGAAAAGCGGAAAGCGACAAGTTGACCGAAGAGTAAATCTCTGTTAAATTAGCGGCATGGAAGAGGGTATAAAAAAAGAATATGAGTTAGCGATCTTAATTGATGCTGAATCCGCCGAAGCTGATATTGATAAGCTGTTGTCTGATAAAGATTTGTCAGCAGAAGTTTTTCACAAAGATCCGGCTCGGCTTATGACCCTAGCTTATCCGATAAAGAAACACACCGCCGGTGTTTTGTTGATTTACCAATTGTCTTTATTAACTGAGAATGTTGATAAGCTGGAAAAAGGTTTGCGTTTTCAGCCCCACGTTTTACGCTCAATGATTGTTACGCCTCCGATTAAAAAAAGCAGTTTTCGCAGAGATCGGGTTGAAGAGGCGGCGGTTGCTGGCAGAAAAGAATCCGTTCGTTCTCTCAGTCCGGAAATCAGCAGCAACGAACTTTTAACAAAAACTTTGGAAACTTTAGAAAAAGATGAATCTTAATAAGGTATTTTTACTGGGACGGTTGACCGCCGACCCCCAATTGCGCACCACACCCAACGGCCATCAAGTAGCTACTTTTTCCATAGCCACCAATCGTATTTGGAATGATAAGATTTCGGGAAAAAGAGAAGAAACGGAATTTCATAATATAGTAGTTTGGGCAAGGCAGGCAGAAATAGCCAGCCGTTTTTTAGCCAAAGGCAGTTTAGTATTGGTAGAGGGCCGTCTTCAAACAAGGTCTTGGGAGGACAAGCAAAACCAACAAAGAAAAACCACCGAAATAGTTGCTGATAGGATTCAGCTGGGTCCTAGACCGTATGGAGCTTCCCAGGGGAATCAAAATAAAAACAACAACGAACAAAAAACCGCCCCCTCAGGTATACCAACAATTGATGTTATGGAGCCAGAGGTTGAGGGAGATATCAAAGCGGAAGACCTTCCATTCTAAAACATATGAAACAATGTTTTTTTTGTTCGCAAAATCTTAAAGAAATTGACTACAAGGAAACGGAGCTTTTAAGGCGTTTTGTTTCTGGACAGGCAAAAATCATTGATCCTCGTTATTCTGGCATTTGCAATAAACATCAAAGAAAATTAACTCAGGCGATAAAGCGGGCGAGGTTTCTGGCTCTGTTGCCCTTCGTTAGAAGATAATCAATGAATTTCGATCAGCAGTTATTTAAATTTTTTAATTATCTTGCTGGGCAACATTGGCTTTTGGACGGATTAATTATTTTTTCTGCCCAATATCTTGCCTACATTCTTTTAGTTTTCTTTGTTTTTCTTATTTTTTGGCGGTTTAAAAACAAACGCCAACGTCTCTATTTTTTATTCTTATCAGGATTTTCATTATTGATAGCCAGAGGTGTTTTTGTTGAAATGATCCGATTTTTTTATGATAAATTGCGTCCTTTTCAATCCTTAGGAATAGATCCTCTTATTTCTTCTCTGGCTAATGGAGCTATGCCTTCTGGGCACGCTACTGTTTTTTTCGCTATTGCCGCTTTAGTTTTTTTATTTGATAAAAATTTTTTTTGGTATTTCCTAGCAGGGGCTTTTCTAGTTGGCGTAGGCAGAATCGCCGCCGGAGTCCACTGGCCCATGGATATTTTAGCCGGCGCTGTCGTTGGAGTGCTTAGTGTTATCGGGGCAACTTATCTGCTTCCTAAAGTAAAATAATTTGTTAGAATATAAAAATGGAATTTATCGGTTTCACTTTGGAGATTATTGGCAAGGTTATGATTGGTTTTACCGCTATTGCAGTTCACCACCGATTTCTGATGGAGCATAAAGTTGATCGCGCTGTTTTTAAGACCATGAAAAGAGAGCAGATTGTAGGTGTTCTGGGAATAATTCTTATTGTTATCGGTTATATTCTTCAGGCGCCCGGTAAGCTCTGAACATGATAAAAATAGGCGCTCATGTTTCTACAGCCGGCGGGCTGCATACCGCCATAGAGAGAATCCAATCTCTTGGCGGCAACTGTCTGCAAATTTTTGGCGCCTCTCCCCGGCAGTGGCATGTCAAAATGCCTAGCGAAGCCGATATTTTTGCTTTTAAGCAAGCCGTTCAAGAGAGTGGGGTTGGCCCAATCTATCTTCATGCCGCTTACTTGCCAAACCTTGCCAGCCCTGACGCAGAAGTTAGAAAAAAATCTATTAAAAATCTCTCCGACCATTTGCAAATCGCCGATCTGATAGGCGCTAATGGTTTGATTTTCCATATTGGTTCGGGTAAAGAATCGCCTAAAGAGACAGCTATGAAATGGGTAGTTAGCGGCTGTAAAGAAATTCTGAGAAGCGTTTCGGGAACAACAGAGCTGATTATGGAAAATTCCGCCGGCGGCGGACAAAAACTCGGCTCTTTCCCTCAAGAAATTGGTGAGATGATAAAAATGATTAATTCTTCCAGAATGAAAGTTTGTTGGGACACGGCCCATGCTTTAGAGGCGGGCGCGATAGAAAAATACTCTCCGGAAAGTATTAAAAAATTATTAAATGATTGCGATAAAGCTTTCGGCTTAGATAAACTTGTCGCTATCCATGCCAATGATTCTAAAACTCCTTTTAACTCCCATCATGATCGCCATGAAAATATCGGCCAAGGGCACATTGGTATGGAGGGTTTCAAAAACTTAGCCAAAGAAAAACGGCTCCGAGACAAAGCGTGGATTCTGGAAGTGCCAGGATTTGACGGCTTGGGGCCTGACCAAAAGAATGTAGACTTACTAAATTCTAGTTTTTAATCATCTTTTTGATAATCCTTCAACATCAAACGATCGTCTGATGTTGAAGGATGATTTGTATTGAATGATAATTTTTACATTGATAATTTTTACGAGGCTCATAATTTAGCCGGGCGTTTTCATTTTGCAAGCCCCGATCTTTACTAACCCCGGCAAGGGTTTATTTTTTTTAAATTTATGATAAAATCTTGTCATGTTTAAACTGCCGGAACTTCCTTATGCCTACGACGCTCTTGAGCCGCACATTGACGCGCGGACGATGGAGATTCATCACACCAAACATCATCAGGGCTATATTGATAAGCTCAACAAGGCGCTAGAGGGCTATCCCGATTTACAAAATAAATCCGTTGAAGAGCTGCTGAAAGATTTAAATTCTATTCCTGAAGAAATTATAACAACCGTGCGCAATAATGGCGGCGGGCATTTTAATCATTCTTTGTTTTGGCAATTTATGAGTCCCGACGGCGGAGGCGAGCCCGGTGGTGATTTAGCAGGAGCTATCAATAAAAATTTTGGCAGTCTTGATAAATTTAAAGAGCGGTTTGCTGACGCGGCCACCAAAGTTTTCGGCAGCGGCTGGACTTGGCTGGTAAAAGACGGCGACGGCAATCTTGTTATTAAAACTACCCCCAATCAAGACAGTCCGATTTCGGAAGGATTCACTCCACTACTCGGTCTAGATATCTGGGAGCACGCCTATTATCTAAAATACCAAAACAAGCGGCCTGATTATGTTTCTGCTTGGTGGAATGTAGTTAAATGGACCGCACTGAACAGTTAAAAAAAATACGGGACGCAGTCTGGAATCTTAAAGAATCTCCCTTATATCATTACCGCACCAGCAATAAGTTTTACGCTGTAATGGGAGAGGGCAGCCACCATGCCAAGATTATGTTCGTTGGTGAAGCGCCGGGCGCCAACGAAGCCAAAACCGGCCGGCCCTTTTGCGGCGCCGCCGGCAGGATTTTAGACGAACTCTTAAAATCAGTTGGCATAAATCGAGAAGATGTTTACATTACTAATATCGTCAAAGACCGTCCGCCGGAAAATCGCGATCCCTTGCCGGAGGAAATTGCTATTTACGGGCCTTTTTTAGATGAGCAGATTAAGATTATTCAGCCGACAATTATTGCCACTCTTGGTCGTTTTTCTATGGCTTATATTATGGAAAAATTTGGCTTAGAGGACAAATTAAAATCCGTTAGCCAGCTTCATGGCAGGGCTTTTGAAACCCAATCATCTTATGGGCCAGTGAAGGTGGCCGTTTTTTATCATCCGGCGGCCGCTATTTATAACCCGAAAACTAAAGAGGTTCTTCTTGAAGACTTTAAAATATTGGTCGGAGCGCCGGGAATTGAACCCGGGCCGCACGCACCCCATGCGTGAATACTGCCGTTATACTACGCTCCGCAATTTTATTTAACAATCGCTCTCTTAGCCATCGTCCTCAAGCACTGCGTGCAAACCAAGCCTTTTTTGCCATTGGGCAAAAAAGCTTTCTGTAGATTGGGATATTTTCTTGTCCAGTTAACAGGGTTGTAATGGCCGCGCAAAAGCTTTCTGGCGCCAACCATTTTTGATCCTTTTCCGCAAGTTGCGCAAACTTTCATACGTCTAGTAGATTACTTTTATTTAATTAAAATGTCAAAAAATTGAAAAACCGCTTTTTAATCCCTATGATAAACCTGTGTCTGATGTCACCCAGCAAATAAAAGACCGGCTGGATATAGCCGATTTTCTAAAAAGCTATATTCAGCTCCATCCCGCCGGCAAAAATCTCAAAGCCCTCTGCCCCTTCCACAAGGAAAAGACCCCCTCTTTTATGGTTTCTCCTGAAAGGCAGTCTTGGCATTGCTTCGGCGGCTGTAACGAGGGCGGGGATGTTTTTAAGTTTTTAATGAAGTACGAAAATCTGGAGTTTTATGAGGCGCTGAAAGTTCTAGCCGAAAAAACTGGAGTGGATTTAAGAAAATATGGCGCCGGTTCCGGCCACAGGCAGTATGAAATTCTTTACGAAATTAATGGCGCCGCTAAAGATTTTTTTAAAAAAAATCTTAACCAAGAGGCTTTCGATTATTTTTTTAACCGTGGTTTAAAAAAGGAAACTATTGAGGAGTTTGATTTGGGTTTCGCCTCTTCTTCCGGCGATCAGCTCTTCCGGCATTTGGTTGCCGTGGGTTTTAGTCCGCCGGAGATAGAAAAAGCAGGCTTAGCTTTGCGAACCGAACGGGGAACTTATTGGGATCGCTTTCGCCAGCGATTGATGTTTCCTATCTGCAATAATTTTGGCAAAGCGGTGGGCTTCACCGGCCGCGTCCTGCGGGATGAGGTCGATCAAGCTAAATATGTCAACTCGCCTGAAACTGCCATCTTCAATAAATCAAAATTACTTTACGGCTTTTATCAGTCAAAAAATTTTATCAGAGAAAAAAAAGAAGTGGTGTTAGTAGAGGGGCAGATGGATTTTTTAATGGCTTATCAGGATGGGGTAAAAAACTCTGTAGCCGTCTCCGGCACGGCTCTTACTTTGGATCATCTCAAAACTTTGAAAAGACTAGCCGACAAGTTGATAATTGGTTTTGATAATGACGAGGCTGGCCAATTAGCCGTGGAAAGAGCCATTGATTTGGCGGCCGCCAGTGATTTTATGGTCAGCGTGGTGAGATTAGCGGACAGCAAGGATTTAGCCGATGCCGTCAAGGAAAGTCCGGGTAGCGCTTGCGGACTAATCGGCCAAGCCCAGTCGGCAATGGGATTTTATTTTAATCGTTATCCGATAATTGGCGTCGAACCTGCTAAGCATAAAGCCAACATCAGGATTATTTTAGCCAAAATAAACAGTATTTTTAGTAAAGTTGAACAACATAACTGGCTTAAAGAGCTAGCCAATACAACGGGCATTAAAGAAGAGATGTTGATAGAGGAACTTTCTAACATGCCGCAAAAAGTTTTTTCTCCCTATGCCGCTAAAAAACCTGTAGAGGCTCCGCCAGAAGCGGAAAATTACTCCCGCCGCCAATTAATCGCGCAGAGAATTGTTGATTTAGGAGGCGTGCTTCCGGAAGGCATTGTTTTGCCTGAAGCTTCTTTAATCCAGTTGGCGCTTAAAGCCAGTTTGGAAAACAGCAATCTTGATCCAGACAAAAAAGAGGGAGAGCTCAGGGCTTTAGCAAGAGAACTGCGCTTGGATGTTCTAAAAGAAAAACTTCAAAATATCCAGAAGAATGTAGACCGCGCGGAGAAAGAAGGCGATGACTTATCGCTGATCCAAAGCCTCAAAGATTTTGACATTATCAGTAAAGAATTTCATAATATTGAAACATATGGCAAAGGCCAAAAATAAAAAAAAGCCGGTAAAAAAGCCGGTTAGAAAAAAAGTTTTAAAAAAGAAGAAAAATAAATTAACTGGCAAAGCCAAGACTAAAAAAGAGCTTGATTTAAAGCAGCTTGAGGAGCTGATTAATCGGGGCCGCAGCCGCGGTTTTGTCACCGACAGTGAGGTGCTTTATTATTTTCCTAATCTTGAGGAAGACCTGGCTTTTTTAGAGGATGTTTATGACAAACTGGAAAAGGCCAACATTAAAGTGGTGGAGACCAGCCAATTAATTGAGCTTCCCAAAGAAGAGGAGATAAGCGTCCGGGAGTTGGAAGATGCCGCCCGCATTGACCCCGGCCTGCCGGACGCTGTCCAAGTTTATCTAAAAGAAATAGGCAGGGCCGATTTATTAACTAAGGATCAGGAAAAAGAGCTGGCTAAAAAAATTGAAAAAGGGGATGAGGACGCGCGCCGTGAGTTTATTAAAGCTAATTTGAGGCTAGTGGTTTCCATTGCTAAGCGTTATGTCAACCGCAGTCCCAACTTAAGCATTTTAGATTTAATTCAAGAGGGCAACATTGGCCTTTCTCGCGCAGTGGACAAATTTGACTATCGCCGTGGCTTCAAATTTTCCACCTACGCCCATTGGTGGATTCGCCAAGCTATTACTCGGGCGTTAGCCGATCAATCCCGCACTATCCGTATCCCCGTCCATATGGTGGAGACAATTTCCAAATACACTCAAGCCAAGCGCCGTCTTTTTCAGGAGTTGGGACGCGAGCCCCTGCCTGACGAAATTGCTATAGAGATGAATGTGCCGGTAGAAAAAATCCACCATATCCAGAAAATATCCCAGGATGTTATTTCTTTAGAATCGCCGCTGGGCGATGACGATGAAGATTCTACTCTGTCCGAATTTATTCCCGATGATAAAAATTTAACCCCATCGCAGATGGCCAATCAGGCTTTATTGCGGGATAAAATTAAAGAAATTTTAGTTGATCTCACTCCGCGGGAGCAAAAAATTCTAAAAATGCGCTTTGGCCTTGAGGATGGCATCACCCACACGCTGGAAGAGGTGGGTAAGGTTTTTGGCGTCACTCGTGAAAGAATTCGCCAAATTGAAGCTAAGGCGCTCATTCGTATCAAAGGCCACGAAAAATCCCATACTTTAGAGGGTTACTAGCTATACAAAAACTACCCTTTATGCTATGATGGCTTGGTATGAAAAATGTCATAAAAACGACGTTTTTTTTGTTTTTAGGGGCTATTTTAGCTGCTAGTTTGCTCTATCCAACAGTAACCTTAAGGGCTGTCAGCACAGCTGATTTAGGTATAGAAAACCCGGGAATTTTGCCCAGCAACCCTTTTTATTTCTTTAAAGAATGGACCAGAGACTTAAGGCGCGCTTTTACTTTTAAAACTATCAACAGAGCTCAATTAGAATTAGTAATTCTTAATGAGCAAGCCGGGGAGATTAGTAAATTATTAGATATTAACTCCAGCAACATGGAGGTTTTGACGGACGCGGTTTATCGTTATCAGCAAAGTCTGGAAAATCTCCGCAATTATCTTAATTCAACTGATAATTCATTAGACTCTCTTTCCAGCTATCTTATCAAGCATATCCAACTGCTGGATAATCTTCCTTTTTCGGCGGATGAAGTGGCTGACAGGGCGGCTGGTTTGCTGGCGTTTTCTTTTGAAAACTTTGATACTCCTAACAGTTTTCGCTTAAGAGCTAATCTTATTGCGGGGAGTAATAATCAGCCCCTGTCGGACTTAAGAGTGGCGGAGGTTTTAACAAGAATGGAGAGCTATCTTTCTCCTCAGAGTCGTCTGCAAATAGCCGGTGTTAAAGAGGGACTTTTATTATCTTTTGCGGCCAAGCTGAAACTTGGGCTTTTACCTGATGACTTTGCTTTTTTGCCAGGTAATCACATTGTTCGTTTGCGGGCGATTGACGATTTAAAAATAAAAATTGCCGATCCGGAACTTAGGAGCCTTATTAATGTTTTTCGCCAAAAAGTCACGCAATCAGCTGAAAAATCTTTAACGGATAAACAGATTAGTTTTGTTATTGAGGAAGCTAAAAAAATAAACTCTATTCTAAAAAATAGTTCTAATCAGGCGGTATTTTACCTTGAGCAAGCCGATAGTTTTTATCAAGACCGCCAACTAGCTGGGGCTTTAGGTCAGGCCACTATGGCTCTAGCCGCCGCATCCAAAGCTTTATCGGACCAGACTTTAACCGGCGGCGCATTTTCTTTCTATAGCAATGAGCTGGCTTTTCTGCGTTTTGAATACGATCAGTTGCTTGGTTTATTTGCCACAGGGGAAAATATAAAAATTATTAATGAAACAGAAAAAAGAATAGTTAATTTAGCTGATTTTTTGCAAAAAAATAAAATTAACAACCATAGCAGCAAAGTGGAAGAGGAAATAATCATCATTAAGTTGCTGTTGTCTAAAATTCATTATAGTTTATAAGGATGATATCCTCTAGCGAGGTTAGGAAAAAGTTTGTTAATTTTTTTCAAAAAAGGAAGCATGTTGTTGTGCCCTCGTCATCTTTGCTTTCTGATGATCCTTCGGTTCTGCTGACCACCGCTGGCGTCCAGCAGTTTAAACCCTATTACACCGGCCAGTTTGACTCTCAAAAAGATTTTAATTCTAAAAGAATAGTTTCTATCCAGAAGTGTTTTCGTACCAGCGATATTGACGAGGTGGGAGATGGAAGCCACCTTACTTTTTTCGAGATGTTGGGCAATTTCTCTTTTGGCGATTACGGCAAGCAAGAGGCGATTAAATGGAGTTACGAATTTATTACTAAAGAATTAGGGATTTTACCAGATAGAATCTCGGTGTCGGTTTTTACTGGTGATAAAAAAACGCCTGAGGATAAGGAATCTTACAACATCTGGCTGAATAATATTGGCATTAATAAGAAAAAAATTAAAAAAGGCGGCGCGGAGGATAATTTCTGGGGGCCGACAGGTAGTGATGGCCCTTGCGGACCAACAACGGAAATTTATATAGATGGCATTGAAATTTGGAACATTGTTTTTAATGAGTATGTTTGTGATGGCAGTCGAGAAGATTTGCTAGCAGGCAGAGCAAAATTAAAAAAGTTGGCGATTCCTGGCGTTGATACTGGCATGGGCCTGGAAAGACTGACAGCTGTTTTAAATAACACTGACAGCGTTTACGCAACAGATTTATTTAAATATCTTGTTAATTCACTGAACGATGCTTCTTATTCAGAGCGCGTTGAAAAGATTTTAGCCGATCATGCGCGAGGGGTTAGCTTTTTAATTAGTGACGGCGTTCGGCCATCCAACAAAGAAGCTGGTTATGTGTTGAGGCGTTTGATAAGGAGGATGATTTCTCTTAGTCCGGTAACAAGTTTTAATCATTTATTCGGTTTGATATCCGAGTTTTATAAAAACATATACAAAATTGATGCAAAAGTTATTTTGTCTGTAGTTACAGAGGAAAAATCAAAGTTTAACAAAACTCTTGGGCGGGGATTTAGTGAGTTGGATAAAATGGATAAAATTAGCGCGGCATCCGCCTTTAAGCTTTATGAAACTTACGGCTTGCCCTTTGAGGTTATTAAGGACGTGGCTGGGAAAAAGGCTGCTAAACTTAGCCGTAAAGATTTTGACAGAGAATTTTCCAAGCATCAGGAAATTTCTCGCGCTGGCTTAGAAAAAAAGTTCGGCGGCCATGGATTGATGATGGATACGGGGGAATTAAAAGCCGCCAATAAAAAAGAGGCGCAAAAAGTGACTCGCCTTCATACCGCCACCCATCTTCTTCAGCAGGCATTGAGAGATGTTTTAGGTGATGAAGTCCGCCAAAGGGGCTCTGACATTACCGCCGAAAGAACTCGTTTTGACTTCGCTTTCTCCCGCAGATTGACTGATAAAGAGATAAGGGCGGTGGAAAATTTGGTTAATAAAAAAATTAAGGAAGATTTGCCGGTAAAATTTGAGGAACTAACTTTGGAAGAAGCTAAAAAAACCGGCGCCCTTCATTATTTCCAAAACAAATATCCCGCCAGGGTTAAAGTCTATTATGTTGGTCGTTCTCTTAAGAGCGCTTATAGTAAAGAATTTTGTGGCGGTCCTCATGTGAAAAATACTGGCGAGATAGGCAAGTTTACAATTTTAAAAGAAGAAGGGGTTGGGGCCGGATTAAGGAGAATTAGAGGGGACGTGGTATAATTAAAAGTGTTAGGCTTTAGAAAAAAAGGGCGGAGCGGCGTTTTGGTAATTGAAATTTTGCCGTTCATTAATCAGCTTACGCTTTTTTTCTCTGACGACAAGAAACACGCTATAGAAATTAGCGGCGTCTGGAGGTTTGATGATTTTATTAGTCTGACAAACTTCCTTAAAAACTTTAAAGACCTTTCTCTTCATAGTGTTATTTTAGCTCTTGATTCGGAATTAGCGGCCACTGATTATTTTTATCAAAAACTTCAGCGTAAGGACTCAAATAAGAATATAGATGAGCAAGAGTTGGAAAGCTTAGTCTCCCAGATTGTCGGCCGGCTTTTTCATATTGACTCCCGTTCAGGTTTTTATTTGGAGCAGGTGCAGATGCGCGGCCTTAATATTGACGGCCATCGAGTGGTTAATCCCATTGGCCTCTCCGGCAGAGAGATAGAGTTCTATTTAAGCAAAACTTTAGCTAAAAATATTTTTATTAACGAATTAAAAAAAGTTTTATCGGCAGATAAATTACTCCTAGTGGGGGAGGCGGGGTGTTTTTGGTCGCATATTTTATCCCAAATACAATCGCAACGCCATCAATCTTTCATACTAGCGCCTATTTTTTATGAATCGGCTCCAGTTTTTCTCTTTAATAATGGCTATATTAGTCGCATCAAAACTTTAAAATGGGGTGAGAAAAATCTCATCTCTGTTCTTTTCGGTAATCTAGCCGTTAACCAAAAGATAGCCAGAGAAATTATCAGCGTTTTTTGCCGGGAAGAAATTTCTTTAGCTCTGTCTAAAAAAATCTCCTCTTTTTGGAAAAATGAATTTAAAACTCTCTCTAAAAATTTAGAAGATTTGGCGGTTAAAGAAAAAGCCGCCAGTATCTATCTTCTGCCCCTCTTTGATTTTCCGCCTAATCAACTGCGCTTTAATAAGAGATTTAACTTTCAAATTATCAATGATAGTTTTATTAGCCAGAAACTGGGTTTAGAGTTAAAATTTAACTTAAGCAATGGCCAGAGGCCTGTTAGTAGTTTTGCTACCGCGGCTATTTTGCTAGAATTAAACAGTGTGCCGGTAAATAACTTGATGAACAAGGCGGCCAGCCGACGGTTGCGCTGGCACGAAATGTAAATGAATCAGGAAAAAATTCAGGTTAATAAAAACGAGAGGCTGCCCAAGGTGGCGGCTAAGGTTTTTTCTTCCGGAGCCGAAGAAGTTGTTCTTATTGTGCCTAAATTTTCCAAATTAGCTGAATCCGTTGATAATTTTAAGTTTCTTAAACAGGGCCTTGAGGGCGTAAACAAGATTTTACTGGTGGAATCCGTGGATGAAAAAGTTATTAAAATGGCCACTCAAGCCAAAATATCAGCCCAAAATCCATTTTTTAAGGCTCCCGAAGAATCTATTGAAGAATTAAGCGAGGAAGAGGAACCTGCTGAAATAGCAACCGAAGAAGCTCCGGAAGAAGAGGCGCAGGCAGGAAGTGATTCAGAAGAAGACAATGAGTATGTAGGCGACAACGTTTTTAGACAGGCCGACGAAGAGCTGGAGAAATCTTTCTCTGTTAAAGAAAAAACTCCTAGAAAAATAATAATACCATCCGGCAGGCAGAGAATGGCCATTTTAGTTGTGTTTGTTTTTGCCAGTTTAGGTTTGTGGGCGGGGGCGAAAATTCTTCCCCAAGCTGAGATAAAGATAATAGCCAAAAAATTTGATTGGCAGTTTGATGACAGAATTGTCATAGATAAAAATGCTTCAGCCGGCGATTTAGCCGCGCTCAAAATCCCGGGGCAATTGTTTAGCCAGAAAAAAAACAGCCAACTTTCTTTTCCTGCTTCTAGCAAAAAATTCATCAAGGAGAAAGCTAAGGGAAAAATTCTTATCTATAATGCCTATAGTTCCAGCCCCCAACCTTTAGTAGCCAACACCAGATTTCAATCCAGCGATGGCAAGTTAGTCCGTTTAGATGAGGCGGTGACTGTGCCGGCGGCCAAAATAGTGGACGGCGAAATAGTTCCTTCTTTTATGGAAGCTAACATTACCGCTGACCAGGCGGGGGAGAAGTACAACATTGGTCCGATTGCCAAACTAACAGTTCCGGGTTTTAAGAATAGCCCTAAATACAATGGTTTTTATGGAGAAATTAAAAGCCCCCTAAAAGGCGGTTACAATGGCGAAAGGGCTTTTCCCACCTCTGAAGATATAGAAAAGAGCAAGAGTAAGGGAGGAGAAACTTTAAAAGAAGCTCTTAATATTGAATTAACCGCCAAAGTTCCCAAGGATTTTAAAATTATTGCCGAATCAGAGAGATTTAGAATCTTAAAAGAGGAGGTCAATGCCAATGTTGACAGCGAGAATAATTTCTCTCTGTTTACAGAAGCAGAAATGTCCATTATGGCCTTTAGAGAGAGCGATCTCTTGGCCGCCCTTGAAAATAAGGCTAAAGAGCATTTTGGAAAAGACTTTGAAATTAAGTCTCACGCTTTGGAATATAAGATGGAGAGTTTTGATTTAACCGGAGGCCGGTTGACTATGGCGGTAAATTTTAAAGCTGTCGTTAGCCAGCCGATAGATTATAAAAATCTTAGAGAAAAGATTGCCGGCAAGACAGAAAGTGATTTAAGGGCTCTGATTTTCAGCTTATCCAACTTAGATAGCGCTAAAATCTCCTTATGGCCGTTTTGGGTAAGCCGTGTTCCTAAGAATGAGGAAAAGATTAAGATTAGTGTTGACTAATTAGCTGTATATGTTAACATCTACCCCTGTTTCACACAGTTAATAATGAGCAACGAAAAACCTGTTATTAAGCTGGAAGGAATCGTTGAAGAAAACCTTCCCGGAACTACTTTTAAAGTTAAGCTAAGTGACGGCCGGACGATATTGGCCCATCTTGCTGGTAAAATGCGTTTGCATTACATTAAAGTTCTGCCCGGCGATAAAGTGAGCGTGGAGCTTACTTCTTATGATCCCAATCGCGGCCGTATTACGAGAAGAATATAATTATGAAAGTCCAATCTTCCGTTAGAAAAAGATGTTTAAATTGTAAAGTCGTTCGCCGTAAAGGGCGTCTTTATGTTGTTTGTAAAAAACCCAAACACAAACAAAGGCAAGGTTAATTTTTATGAGACTACTAGGCGTTAACATACCGGACAATAAGAGGGCTGTTATCTCCCTTGCTTATATCTATGGCATTGGCAATTCTCGGGCGGGAGCCATTCTTAAAGGCGCCAGTATTAATCCTGATAAATTAGCTAAAGATTTGACCACTGCGGAGTTGAATCAAATCAAAGAATTTATTGACAAGCATTACAAGGTTGAGGGCGAACTTCGTTTGCTTATCAAGCAGAACATTTCTTTGCTTAAAGACTTGCAGGCTTATCGGGGCATTCGCCATATGAGGCATCTGCCTGTCAGAGGCCAGAGAACTAAAACTAATTCCCGCACTGTCCGCGGCAATGTCAGAAAAACCGCCGGTTCTGGAAAAAGAAAAGTCGAGCTTAAATAGTTTGTTTTATTTATGGGCAAGAAAAAAGTAGCTAGTCAAACAACTGAAGAGACTCTCAAGGAAAGTGAGGTCGTTGCAAGCGCCGCCGCCAAGGCGGGCAAGAGCATAAGCAAAAAGTTTGAGAACGGACGAGTTTATGTTAAGTCTTCTTACAACAATACTTCTGTTACCGTCACCGATGAAAAGGGCAATGTCATTGTCTGGGCGACCTCCGGCGCTTTAGGGTTTACCGGTCCCAAAAAAGCAACCCCTTTCGCCGCTTCCAAGGTAGTCAGCACCATCGCTGAAAAGCTTCACAAGTCAGGTCCTTTTAACGTTCAGGTTTTTATTAATGGCGTCGGCGGCGGCAGAGACTCGGCCGTTCGTTCTTTGATTAATCACGGGTTTAATATTGTTTCTATCAGAGATGTTACTCCCATTCCCCATAATGGTCCTCGTGCGCCCAAAGTCAGGCGAGTATAAATTTTATATGTTTGATACCAGAGAAAAAAAAGAAAGATCGCTTGGCGTTAAGCTTTTCTTGAAAGCGGGGCGTTGCAATTCTCCAAAATGCGCTACCGTTCGCCGTCCCAGCAGGCCGGGTTTTCATGGCAAGTCTAAGCGGCGCCGCACCCTATCCGAAGCCAGCTTTCAGCTTAATGAAAAGCAAAAGTTAAGGTACAGTTATGGCGTCCGCGAGACCCAGATGAGGAGGGTGTTCTCTAAGGCTGTAAAAAATCCCGGAGTTACCGGCCAGATGATGCTTTCCTTATTGGAGAGAAGATTAGATAATGTTATTTATCGCCTCGGGATGGCTCCATCAAGATCTGTTGCTAGGCAATTAGTAGGGCATGGCCATTTTACGGTTAACGGCAGAAAAGTTACGATTCCATCATTTTTAGTTAAGATTGGTGACAAGATAAGCATCCGTCCCCAATCTGCCAGCCATCCTCTTTTCGGCGATCTGGAACTGACTCTTAAAAAATATGAACCGCCCGTCTGGCTTTCTTTAGACAAAGAAAAAAAAGTGGGAGAGATTAAAGCTTTGCCCAAAGAAACGGAAATATCTTTTGATATTAATAAAGTCGTTGATTATTACTCAAAATAAAAATTTATGAAATTCGCCTATTTAAGTGAAACGGTCAATGTTAAGAAAGTATCCGAAACAAACAATGTCGGTGTTTTTGAAATTGATGGTTTGTATGCTGGTTACGGAATTACAGTCGGCAACGCCCTCCGCCGGGTCCTTTTCTCTTCTTTGCCGGGAGCGGCCATCACCCAAATTAAAGTTAAAGGAGTGAACCACGAGTTTTCCACTATTCCCGGGGTGGTTGAGGATGTGGTGGAGATGACTCTTAATTTAAAGAAAGTCAGGTTTAGAATGCATACCGACGAACCGCAAACATTAACCATTAAGGTTAGGGGCGAAAAAAAAGTTACTGCCGGCGATATTAAAACCAACGCGCAGGTTGAGGTGATTAATCTGGAAGCTCACATCGCCACCCTAACCGCCAAAAGCGCCGAACTGAATCTAGAGATAACGGTTGACAGGGGGTTAGGCTACATGCCGGCTTCTTCCCATAAAGGAGAGAAGCTTCCTATTGGGGTTATTCTGTTGGACGCAGCTTTTTCGCCCGTGGTTAAAGCTAACTTCAATGTTGAAAATATGCGTGTTGGCGATAGGACTGACTTCAATCGCCTGATTATAAATATTGAAACCGACGGAGCCATTACTCCCTCGTCTGCCTTAAGGAAGGCGTGCAATATTTTGCAGGATCATTTTTCCAAAATCGCTCAGGTAGAAGTTGTTGATGCCGGCGATAAAAGCAAGCCATAACTATGACACCGTCCGGAAAAAAATTTCACAGAAAAAAGGGGCCGAGGCATTCTTTTTTTAGGTCTTTAGCTAATAATCTGATTACCAGAGAAAAAATAATTACTACTGAAAAAAGAGCCAAAGCCATTCGTCCCTTGGTGGAACGCTTGGTTTCTATCGCTCGCAAAAATAAAATTTCTGATTTGAGAATTTTAATTTCTCGGTTGGATAATAAAAAAACAGCCCAGAAATTGTTTTATGAAATCGCTCCCCGCTACAAAGAGCGCGCCGGTGGTTATACTCGCATTGTCAAACAAAGCCAGGTGAGAAAAAGAGATGGAACTAAACAAGCTAGGATAGAATTTGTATGAATAAACAACACACAATAGACGCTCAAGGAAAGCGCCTGGGCAGGATTGCTTCAGAGGCGGCTGTTATTTTGCAGGGCAAAAAGCATGCTGATTATAATCCTCGCTTAAAAGGCGAGGACAGAGTCGTGATTAAAAATGCTTCTAAAGTTGAGGTGAGTGGCCAAAAATACACGCAGAAGATTTATTACAGGCACACCGGTTACATGGGCCATCTTAAAGAAAAGAATTTTGCTTTAATGTTTGAACAGTCTCCTGAAAAGGTTATCCGTAAGGCTGTCTTTAATATGTTGCCTAAAAATAAGTTAAGAAGAAGCCGCATGAACCATCTTAAAATAGAACTATAACTATGGCTGTAGAAAAATATTACGAGGCCGTAGGCCGGAGAAAAACAGCGGTGGCTCGGGTGCGTTTATCGGAGAAAAAATCTGGCATTGTTGTTAACGAAAAAGATTATAAGGATTATTTTAAACTCAATGGTCAGCATTTAATTATCGAGTCGCCTTTAAAAGCGGTTGTTCTGGAAAAAGATTTAGGCGCTACTGTTAAAGTTTTCGGAGGAGGGATTAAAGCCCAAGCGCAGGCAGTCCGCCATGGTTTAGCGCGGGCATTAGTTAAATATAATGAAGAGTTTAAAGGCAAATTGCGCCGAGCCGGTTTTCTTACTAGAGACCCCCGCATGGTGGAAAGAAAAAAATACGGACTAAAGAAAGCTCGCCGCGCCCCGCAATGGAGCAAGCGTTAAGGAGAGGCTGGTTATCTGCGGCTTTCGTCTCTTTTTTTGTTGGTTTTTTCTGGTTGGGGCTTTTTTTGCAGTGGAACTATACCACTTGGTGGTTTGATAATCTCCTTCATTTTTTTGGGGGGTTTTGGGTAGCGTCTTTGTTTTTTTATATTTCTTTTAATTATTGGAATCTTTCGGCAATTCAAGAAAAGTTTTGGCTGGGTATGCTTCTTATTTTAGGTTTAGTGTCTCTAGTGGGAGTTTTTTGGGAATTTGCCGAATTTATTTCCGATTCATTTTTTTTAGAGAAGCTACAATTTGGCGTAGTTGACACCTTATCGGATCTTCTCATGGATTTAGTTGGAGCCCTGTTTTTATTTATTTTCAGATTTATTAATAAAATCCTGTATAATTAATAATGAATGGCGGTTTATGCAAAATTTTATCCGTTGGAGCTGATTCTTCGCCTTTTAATTGGCGCGGCGGCTTTTGTTGTTATCGGCTCCATACTTGCTATTACTATCAATCCCATTGAATTTGTCCGTTTTAATCGCGACCGGCAGAGGATTAGCAGTTTAAAGAACCTCACTGATCTCATAAGGCGTGTTGAGGCTAAATCTTCTCAAGAGATAAAGAGCGAAAAAAATGTGGTCTATATCTCCCTTCCTGACAATGATTCCAAATGTTCCGGTTGGCAGTCCAAGGGACTGCCTCCACTAGCCGAGGGCTTTTCTTATCGTTGCTCCCCTTCTGAAAATTATCGCAATATTGACGGCACCGGCTGGATACCGGTTAATCTTGCTTTACTTGGAGTTGAAGGTATAGAAAAACTGCCTATTGACCCGCGTAATGGTAAGACAGGTTTTAATCAGGAAAAAGGGAAAGAAACTCTCTTTTTCTACCAATATGTTTCAGGCAGTGTCTTTCTACAGGCAGTTGGCGGTTTGGAATCAGAAGCTGGTCAACGTCAGCTTTCCGAAGTGGAGCTGGATAAAGAATTATTGGCAACCACGGAGCGTTTTGCCTCCGGTTTGCCAGCCAATGTGGTCAGCGGTTCTCTCGCTAATAATTTTATTGTTGCCGCTGGCGATGATATCAGACAAACTTTTGCCGTTATTAAAAACGCAGTGGAAGCTACCGAACCAGCTCTAAGGAATCTAGGCATTTCACCAAGAAGATTGGAAAATATTAAATCCGCCGCTGATCTTTTACCACAGAAATTTGTTCCGGAAACGCCCGCGGCGGATGTTAAACCAATCCCTAAACAGACTCTGTCCCAGCCCGCCATTATTATTAAAAAACCTCTTCCCAAACCGGAACCAGAATTGGAATTAAAACCGGTATTGCCGTTAGAAGAACCGGCGCCGCTTTCGACTAAAACTAAATTCAGCCAGATAGCTTATCGTTGGTTTGAAAACGACAATTCTCTAAGCGCCGGCAATTCCTTAACTTTGGTGCAAAATGTATCGGCTACGGCGCCTCTGCCCCCATTTCGTCTCCGCCTGATTTTAGCCGCTCTTGAGGATTACTCCGGCAGTAATAATTTTAAATTACAGCTGGCGCGTTCCACGGATGGCGTCTGCAATGACGGTTTTGCCGGAGAAAACTACCAAGAAATTTCTTCTTCCGCGGGCGATATCAGATTTTACGACACTCCCATTAAAGATGGAGTTATTGTTGAGGTCAATCCCGATGATCCCGAGGTTGGTCCTATCTATCGCACCTATCAGGAGTCCAATCCCTTTACCGAGCTAAATAACATTCCTAAGAACGATTACGCCCTTTGGGACTTTTCTTTGGTTAATTATTCCGCGCCTAAAAATTCCACTTATTGTTTTAGAACGGTCTTTGATGACAGCCGCCTTCTTCACTCTTACCTGATAATTCCGGAACTTCATATTGGGTTTTAATTGAAATTCTCCTTTTTTTCCAGTATTTTACAGAGGTGAAACTGTTTATTAAAGGAGGTAAAAAACTTGAGGGCGAGGTGCGTTTGGCGGGGGCTAAGAATGCGGCCACCAAAGCTATGGTGGCTTCTTTGTTGACCGCAGAAGAATGCTTTCTGGAAAACTTTCCCGCTATTGGCGATACCGCTATTGCTGGCGAGCTTTGTTCTCTTATTGGCAGCCAGATGGAGCGGTTGGGCTCTTCTTTAAGTATTATTACTCCTGAGATAAAAAATTATCGGGTCACCTCCCTAAGCCGTCGCAATCGCATTCCTATTCTAGCCATCGGTCCCTTACTGGCCAGAGCCGGCCGCGCAGAGGTGCCCTTTTTGGGTGGGGATAAGATTGGCCCGCGCCCCATTAATCTTCATCTTAGGGCTCTTGAGGCTTTAGGGGCAGAAGTCAGAACGGAAAACGGCCTTTTCTGCGCTTCTGCTAAAAACGGCCTGAAGGGAGCCAGAATAAAATTTGATTTTCCCAGCGTTGGCGCTACGGAGAACGCCATCTTAGCGGCAGTTTTAGCTAAGGGTTCCACCACCATCACCAATGCCGCATTTGAACCGGAGATTGTTGACCTGATAAAAATGCTCCAGAAAATGGGAGCGATTATTGAGCTGGACACCAATAGAATTATCCGCATAGACGGCGTAGATAAATTAAGAGGGATAAGGCATGAGATTATTCCTGATCGTAACGAGGCGGTTTCTTTCGCCTGCTTAGCCGTAGCTACTGGCGGCAAAATTTTTGTCCGCAGCGCCCGCCAAGAGGATTTGATTACTTTTCTTAACGCTTTAAGAAAAATTGGCGGCGAATATGAGGTAGTTGAGGGCGGTATTTGGTTTTACCGCTCCGGCGAACTCAAAGCTATCAGTATTGAAACCAGCCCTCATCCTGGTTTTATGACCGATTGGCAGCAGCCATTTGCTGTTCTGCTGACGCAAGCCGCAGGGCTTTCCAGAATTCACGAAACCATATACGAAGACCGGCTGGGTTATACCCAAGATTTGAATTTAATGGGCGCTGATATTAAAGTAACAACAGATTGTTTGGGTGAGATTGGCTGCCGTTTTAAAAACAAAGGCCTTCATCACAGCGCTGTTATTAAGGGGCCGACGTCTCTGAAGGGAATTAATATAGAGGTCAAAGATTTGCGTTCCGGCATGGTTAATATCATCAGCGCTCTGATTGCCGAAGGAGAGTCGGAGATTTCTGGGGTAGAGGAAATAGACAGGGGGTATGAGAAAATTGATGAGCGTTTGCGAGGATTGGGAGCTGCGGTA
>CAYJWP010000008.1:0-28155 GCA_964373915.1 uncultured Candidatus Saccharibacteria bacterium
ACGAATTAGTGCTAATTTACCCTCCGTCACCTCACCCTCAATCCTTACCGCCAAACCAGGCCCAGGAAAAGGCTGGCTGTTTAAAATTTCTGCCGGTATGTCAAATTGTCTTCCCAACTCCCTAACCTCATCCATTTTTCTGCCATCAGGCCTTTTATTCTCCCCAATGGCTTTTTGGTGGACTATCTCGTCAGCCAGCGATTCAAAAATGTGGTCAGCCAGCGCTTTATCTTTCCCAGAGTGGCCATCTTTTTCCAACGTTTCCATCATGGCATTTTTTAAAACATCAATCTCTGCGTAACTTTTAATTTTATCACCGACAAATAAAGAATTTTCCAATTTATTTCCCAGAAAATCTTTCACTTTTTTTGTCAGCTCCTTGTCCGGCTCAAAAACAACCAAATCCGCTTTTTTCCGGCCTTCTTTTTTAGCTAAATCTTTTTGAAAGGCGATTAATTTATTGATTTCTTTCTGACCGATATCAAAAGCTTTAAGAGTATCATCTTCTTGAGCTTCTCTTCCTTCAAGCTCTATCATATTAATCTTGTCTTCCGCTCCGGCGACAAAAGTTTCCAAATCAAAACCCTCTGCCAATCGGTTGATGGCAGGATTAATTTGGTAGTCGTTGCCGAATTTTACCACTCTCACTCCAGCCACCGGTCCGTTCCATGGTATTTCAGAAAGAGAGAGCGCCACCGAGGTGCCCATCAGGGCGACGAAATCCGGATCGTTTTCTCCATCCACGGAAAGAACAGTGATAATAACCTGAATGTCGCGGCGAATGCCCTGATTAAACATAGGGCGGATGGTGCGGTCAATTAATCTGCCGGATAAAACCGCCTCATCGGACGCCTTGCCCTCGCGGCGCATGAAGCGGCTGCCCAAAATTTTGCCGGCGGCATAAAATTTCTCTTCATAATCAACAACTAACGGCAGATAATCGGTGTCAATGTCCTTTTTGCTCATGACCGCTGTTACCAAAACAGCCGTTTCTCCATAGCGGGCGATAACCGCTGACGTTGCTTGTTCGGCGATTTTTGATGTCTCAAAAACCAACGGCCGCCCCGCCACCTCTATGGAGAATTTTTTCCTTTTTAAATCCATCTATTTGCCCCTTCCTTTCTTTAAGATAATTTTTGGCAGTTCGTCTAAATTAATAAAATAATCAGCGGCTTCTTTGAGACGGGCTGAGGCGCTGCGGCCGAAAGCGGCCACCTCCACTCCCTTGCCCAACCCCCATTTTAGATACTCCACCAAGGGCACAAAATCTCCATCGCCGGTGACCAGCACTATCACATCCGCAGAGCCGGCCATTCGGATAGCATCCACCGCCATGCCGACATCCCAATCGGCTTTTTTCACTCCGCCGTGAAAAATCTGGATGTCTTTAACTCTTAATTCAATGCCGTTTTTTTCCAGCGCCTCAAAAAAAGCCGCCTCACCGGAGGGTAGCTTTACACCGTGCCCCTCCTCTGCCTCTGCCACGTTGTCCGTCTTAACAACATAACCGATAGCCCTGATTAACTTTCGTTCAGCCACCAGCTCTTTTATAAGTTCTTTATAATTAACTCTGGCCTGAAAAAGATTTTTTGAAGAATGGTAAAGATTTTGAATATCTATAAAAATTCCCACTCTCTGTTCTTTGTTTCTAATCATATATTTAATTTTTTAGTTAAGTTATCGTGTTTTTTCTGATTTATATTAGAAAGATATTTTAATAGGCGGCGCCTCTTGCCGACCATTTTTAACAAACCGCGCCTTGAATGATTGTCTTTGGCATGCTTTTTCAGGTGGGAAGCCAGATCGTTTATCTGGCGGGTCAGGATGCCAATCTGCACCTCGGTGGAGCCGGTATCGTTTTCATGCCGGCTGAAATCTTTGATAATGTTTTTCTTCTTTCTTGATGTGAGCATAAAAATTTATTTTATTTTTTTAATTTCAAAACTATTCTTTTGTCCTGCGGCTTTACCATTTCTATAATAAAATCATAAGCCTTACCGACCTCTAGCTGTTTTCTCATCTCCTCAACGCCTCCAAATTCTGAAACGTGGATTAATCCCTGGATATCCTCGCTGAGGCTGACAAAAGCGCCAAAGGGATTAAAACGGCTGATAGTTCCTTTTATTTCTTGTCCGGCTTGGTAAAGCTCGCCCGCCTTGTCCCAGGGATTGGGCTTCAGCGCCTTCAGGGAGAGCGATACCCTGCCGTCTTTAATCTCCACTATTTTCGCCCTCACAACATCGTCCACATTAACAATCTCTTTAGGATTATCTATCAGGCGATGGTCTAACTCTGAAATGTGAATCAATCCCTCAATTTTGGGGTCGTTAACGAACTTTATGAAAGCTCCGAAATCGGCCACTCCGGTAATTATACCATCAACGATGTCGCCCTCCTTATAGTTAGCCAATCTTTCTTTAATATCTTCGGCGGTAATGGCTTTTTCGGAGATTATCAGTTTGCTGGTCCGGGGGTCAACATCAAAAATTTTTACTTTAAGTTCTTGGTCAACAAGCTTTTTAAGCTCCTCAAGTATTTGTCCTTTGTCGCCTTCATTCACTTGAGGGTAGTGCTCTCCGGTCAACTGGGAAACGGGCAGAAACGCCTTAATGCCCTCAATTTCGGCTATTAATCCGCCGGTATTGGCGGCTATTATTTTAACCGGTAAAATATCATCCTTTTCCTTAAGCTCTTTTATCTTCTCCCAAGCTTTTTGTTTGTGCGTTTCTTTTAAGGAAAGTTCGGTATAGCCCTCATCATTTTCCGGGTCAATAACTTTAACTAAAATACTATCGCCGGCCTTAATGCCTTTTAAGGAGTCATGGGCATTAATTAATTCCACTCCGTAAACTATGCCGGTGCCCTGCCTGCCTAGGTCAAAATAGGCTGCTTGGTTGGTTTTGCCTATAAATTTAGCCTCTATCAACTCATCCTGTTTGATGATGGCAATAGCCGCCGGATTGTCTTTCAAAAACTGCATCAGCGGCGATTTAGCTTTCTTGGTCAAGTTAACTGGCATAAAATAATAAACAAATTATAAGTTTTTTTGCTAAAAAATGCAAGGGCTATACTAAAATCAACTTATGGTACCGCGGAAAAGTAATTTTCTCTTTCTTGCGTTAATTATCGCCATCGTTTTGCTGGCGAAGAAGAAGATCATTTGCCTTTGCCCTAAAAAAGTGCTAAAATAATCGGGTGATTATCAGCTTTTTAGACAACGGCAGCTTCCGAATTCAGACCTCGGGAGCGGTGCTGATTACCGAAGCTCTTGATGGCAAAACATCCAACCGGCTCAAGGCCGATATTTTTATTAAAACTATTGATAAGCCCTCTGATTTTAATGCCATCCATATTATTAAAGGCCCGGGCGAGTACGAAATTGGAGGGGTAGAAATTCGCGGTTTCCATCCTTTTTTTTACTTCATAAAATCAGAAGAAATAGAAATGGGTTATTTGGGGATTGGGGCTGTCAGCTCTGAAGCTCAAGAGAAATTAGCGGGAGCCGACGTTCTTTTTGTTAATGATAGCCAGCCGGAGTCTGTTAAATTAGTCCGCCAGTTTCATCCTAAAGTTGTATTAACCGGCGCTGATTACGCCAAGGATTTGGAGAAAGAGCTCGGCCTGAAAGCCGAAGTTTTGGATAAATTCACCGTTAAAAGAAAGGACTTCAGTGGAAAAGATTTTAAACTGATTGTTCTTAAAAAATAAGATGAAAAAAATGATTAAAAACATTCAGAATATGAATGAATCATCCAGAAAGATGTGGCTGGTTTTTCTGACTATTATTTCCATGATTTTAGTGATTTTGTTGTGGAGTTTCTATCTCAAAATTACCGTGGCTTCTGCCACCCAACCCAGCAATTACCCCGGCAGGAGCGGCTTGGGCATATTGCAAATATTTTCCACCGGCTTTTCTGTGATTAGCGGAAAGACCGTTTCCGGTTTGGCTAATAGCTATGTTTATTTTGATGAAAAATTCAAGACAAAAAATCAATTTTCTATCAGCCGCGGCGGCCAGAATTTTATTTACGATGAATTAGAAAATCTGCCGGTCCGCGACCTGCCTTAATTTATGAGCAAAGAAAAAGAAAATCCGCCAGCCGGCGGAGGAAAAGTAGAATCTCAAGAGATAACCAAAGAGCTTCAGGAATCTTACTTAGACTATGCTATGTCGGTTATCATCTCCCGCGCTCTGCCCGATGTGCGTGACGGCTTGAAGCCGGTTCATCGCCGGGTTTTATGGGCGATGTGGGACAGCGGCCTGACCTCTTCCGCCAAATTGCGTAAGTCCGCCAACGTGGTTGGTGAAGTTATGGGAAAATATCACCCCCATGGGGATAGCGCTATCTATGACACCGTTACCCGCATGGCGCAGGAATTTTCTCTTCGCTATCCTCTGATAAATGGACAAGGCAACTGGGGTTCTATTGAAGGCGATTCTCCGGCGGCAATGCGTTATACCGAGTGCCGTATGGAAAAAATAGCTGAAGAGTTACTTTTTGATATAGAAAAAAATACTGTTGATTGGCGTCCCAATTACGACTCCAGCCGCCAAGAGCCGGTCTGCTTACCGGCTAAGCTGCCCAATCTTTTAATTAATGGCGCTGTGGGTATTGCTGTGGGCATGGCGACCTACATTCCTCCCCACAATTTAACCGAGGTCATTGACGCCACCAAATTTTTAATTGATAAGCCGGAAGCTAGCAATAGCGATTTAATGGAGTATGTCAAAGGCCCGGATTTTCCTACCGGAGGCATTATTTATGACAGGAAAAATATTGCCGAGGCTTATGCCACGGGGCGGGGCTCGATGACTTGCCGCGGATTAGCGGAAATCAAAGACGATATAATTGAAATCACCGAGGTCCCCTATCAGGTCAATGTTTCGGAGCTTCTAATAAAAATCGCCGACCTAGTCATTTCAAAAAAAGTTGAGGGCATCAGGGATGTGCGCAACGAATCCGACAAAGATGGCCTGCGCTTGGCCATTGAGCTGAAAAAAGATGCTGTTCCCCAAAAAATTCTCAACCAACTTTACAAGTACACCGATCTGCAAAAAGATTTCCATCTTAATATGGTGGCTTTGGTTAATGGCGGGCTTCAGCCGCAAGTTTTGTCTTTAGTAGATGTCCTTAGAGCCCACATTGAACATCGCAAAGAAGTGGTGCGCCGGCGGGCGGAGTTTGATTTGACCCGCGCCAAAGAGCGCGCCCATGTTCTCTCCGGCCTAGCCAAAGCTCTTTCTGTTATTGATAAAGTCATTGCCACTATTAAAAAATCAAAAAATCGCGAGGACGCCCATAAAAATTTATTGGCTAAGTTTAAATTTACCGATATTCAGGCTAATGCCATTTTGGAAATGAGATTACAGACTTTAGCCGCGCTGGAAACCAAAAAAATAGATGACGAACTTAAAGAAAAACTTCAACTTATTAAAGATTTGGAGGCGCTTCTAAAAAGTCCGGCAAAAATTCTCAAAATTATCAAAGAAGAGCTGGCGGAGCTAAGGGAGAAGTATGGGGATGAGAGGCGCACCAAAGTCGTGGCTGGCGGATTAAAGTCTTTCAGCGAAGCTGATTTGATTAAATCCGAAGAGACGATTATTACTCTTTCTCGCGGCGGCTATATTAAGCGGCTGTTGCCCGACACTTTTCGCAGCCAGCATCGCGGCGGCAAAGGATTAATCGGCTCTGATGTTGCCGAAGAAGATTTTCTTGACCATCTGTTAATCGCTAATACTCACGACAACATTCTCTTCTTCACCGACCACGGCCGGGTTTTTCAGACCAAGGTTTGGGAGATTCCGGTAGCCAGCCGCACTGCTAAAGGCAAAGCCATCCAGAATTTTCTTGAGGTGCCTTCGGGGGAGGGCATTAGCGCCATTATCGCCTATGCGGATGGCAAAGAAGGCTACTTAATGATGGCTACTAAAAATGGGGTCATAAAAAAGACCGCCCTGCAGGATTTTGACAATGTTCGCCGCACGGGCATTATAGCTATCACTCTAAGGAAAGACGATTTGCTTAAATGGGTTCATCTTTCTTCCGGCCAGGACGAAGTTATTGTTACTACTCTCTTGGGCCAAGCTATCAGATTTAAAGAATCTCAAGTAAGGCATATGGGCAGAACAGCCGCCGGTGTGGCCGCTATTCGTCTCAAAAAAGATGATTGTGTCAGTTCGCTCAATATTATTAATAAGGAAGCCGCTAAAAAATCTAATTTGTTGGTGGTGATGGAAAAGGGCTATGGCAAACAGACTTCCATTTCCAAATATAAGACCCAGGGACGGGGCGGCAGCGGCATCAAGACCGCTAAAGTCACCGCTAAAACAGGCCAAATTATTTCCGCTCATCTTATCAACGACGAGGAGGACTTATTTGTCATGTCGGCCAAAGGCCAGATGATTAGGACTAATCTTTCTAGTATCCGCTCTGCCGGCCGCGCCACTCAAGGAGTGCGAATAATGTCTCTTAAAGCGGGAGACAAGATTATCGGGACTATTTGTTTGTAGTCATTAATCTACCATTTAAAACCAAACCAACCGGTGCCGTCAGGGATAATTGGTTTGGTTTTTGTTACTTGGTTAGCGTTCGTCTATAATTACTCATATGCTTTCAGGTTGGCTTAACTTAAGCAAGAATCAACTGCTGATAGTCGGCTCTGTTTTTTTTGTCGTAATCATAACCGTTCTAATTTTTACCGGTATTCTTCCCGGCTTTACCCAAAAGCCATTTCCTGCGCCGGTCCAGCTTAATTTTATGGGCTTTGATGACCGCAGGGTTTATCAGCCCATCATCGACGCTTTCCAAAAACTCTACCCCCACATCAGAGTCAATTATCAGCAAGTTGATTCGGCATCTTATGAAGAGGTTTTAATTGACGATCTGGCCGCCGGACGCGGACCGGATATTTTTATGTTCCACAACACTTGGCTGCCCAAACACTTTGACAAGGTTTTTCCCGCCAGCGAAAGCCAACTCCCCCTCAGTCAGCTGGAGGCTCTTTTTCCGACAGTTGTCCGGCAGGATTTTGCTCCAGACGGCACAATTTACGCTTTACCGCTCTACATTGACACTTTAGCTCTCTTCTACAACAAAAGTATTTTTGACGACAAGAGTATCGCTTTGCCTCCGGCTAACTGGCTGGAGTTTCAAAAGCTGGTCTCTCGCCTGCCCTTGCCAGCCGCCGCCATCGGCGGCTCGGCGGACAGCATTCATCGGGCTACCGATATTTTAAGCCTGCTTTTTCTCCAATCAGGAACGCCGATGATAGACAGCTCTTTCAGCCGGGCTAATTTTGCCAGCCAAGGACTCTCCGCTTTAAATTTTTATCTTAAATTCAGCGATCCCAAGAGCGAATTTTATACTTGGAACGACTCCCAGCCGTTTTCTTTGGCGGCCTTTGCCGATGGCCGTCTACCGATGATGTTCCACTATCTTAATCAGGCCAACCTTCTTCGCCGCTCCGCCCCTTTTCTTGATTTTGGCGTGGCGCTCATGCCCCAGCCGGTGACTTCCGGCCCGGCGGTTAATTTTGCCAATTATTACGGCTTGGCTGTTTCCGGCAGAACTTTCTACCCCAAGGAGGCTTGGGATTTTATAATCTTTGCCACAACTAATACCGACGCCTCATTAACTTATCTGGAAGGCGTGGGCCAATCGCCCGCTCTAAGGTCTTTAATAAATTTGAATATTAATAGCGCCGATATCGGAGTTTTTGCTAAACAGGCGCTCACCGCCCGCTCCTGGCCTCAGATTGACAACAAAGCTGTTGAGAACTCCTTCTCAAGAATGATAAAATCAGTCTTAACAGGCGCTTTACTGCCGGATCAGGCATTGCGCCAGTCCGAAGCAGAAATCACCCAGTTAATCCAGAGAAAAATAAGATAAAATGCTTCTCCAATTTCTTCTTGCCCAGTCCACGGCTCCTTCTCGGGGTTTCTTCATGTTGAGAGGCTTTAATCAAAGCGGCGGCCAAATAAATCTGCCCCCTTCAGCCACTCAGGGTTTTTTTCAGCTTATGCCCCAATGCACCGGCAATGTTCTTTCCACCGCTACCGGCGAACGGCTGTGCACCCTCTGCGATTTTTTAGTGCTGATAGATAATATAGTCAAATTATTAGCCAAGATTGCTCCTATTATTGCCGTCACGCTTATCATTTGGGGAGCATTCGTTATAATTACATCTGGCGGCTCTTCTGGCCGGCTTGGCCAGGGCAGGACTATAATCACTAGAGCGGTTGTCGGTCTGCTGATTGTTCTGGGCGCTTGGCTGATAGTCAGCACCACTTTTTTAGTCTTAACAGGCAGTGACCGCTATTATGGTTCAAGAGCGCCGTGGAATAGAGTCACTTGTTTTTAATGAATTATGGATAAATTACTAGCCCAATTAAGAAATATCCCCGGCTTTGTCCCTCAAGGCTCCACGCCCTCTCCTTTCGGGCGAGCGCCTCAGGGCATTTTCGGAGTTTCCCCTTCTTTGGGGGGTAGAAGCGGAGTTGATTTCCAAAATCCTCTAGGCATTTATAATATTTTTGACCTGATAGACCGCATTATTAACTGGCTGATAATTTTAGCCAGCCCCATTCTGGTTATCATGATTCTTTGGGGCGCTTATTTAATCATGACCTCGGGCGGCAGATCGGATAAGCTTGCTCAAGGTGGGAAAACTATTCTTTGGGCGGCTGCCGGATATGCTATACTTCTTATTGCCAAGGGTCTTGGCTTTATCGTACAGCAGGTCCTGTACTGAAATTCATTAAAGGTCGTTATTAAATTTAAGAAAAATATTATTTATGAATAAAGCAGCAAAATGGTTAACTATAGCGGCGGCCGGCCTGCCTCTATTATCTTTGGCGCAGTTTCCACGGGGCGGAGGCGGTGAAGCGGCTCCAGTCAGGAGCATTGAAGATGTTATTCGCGTGATGAACACTTTAATCGGCTGGATTCAGGCGATTTTGTTCGTTGTCGCCATCTTCCTTATTCTCTACGCCGCCTACCTTTACATTACATCCGGCGGTGATTCCACCAAGGTGGAGACTGCTAGAAACTATCTCATTTATGCCGCAGTTGGCATCGCTGTTGTGCTGTTGGCTTACGCTATTGAGCCGATAGTCAGGCAATTATTGCAAGCTGGACCGGGAAGGTAGTTTACTTTTTTAAGAAATTAAAAACCGATCGCCTCAGGCGATCGGTTTGCTTTTCAGGGCACAGGTTCGGTGTAAATGATAGCCGCTGATCCTCCGCCGGCTGGCGGACCTCTCAGGCGAAAAGCGGAACACCAACCGACATTAAACTCCTTGCCGTGGCTTAATCTGATTACCCCATTGCCGTTTTCCGGCAAGAACTCCACATAACTGCCCGGTAGCGGATTGACGGAAAAATAGTTGCCGGGAGCGATTCTGATGAGCGGCGACCAGTTTTCCGTGAGAGGAATAGATTTCCTTTCTCTTTGAAATCTGGAGCCGATAGCCATTTCTCCTCCGGCTCCAGAAAATACCCGTCCGTCTCCAGGCAACGCTTTACAGCTTTTAATAATAAAGGGCGTGAACAACAGCAGTAGAGCCAGCAGGAAGATTTTTGTTAATCCTCCGCCGCTGACCCTTTGCTCCAAGTTGCCGGCATCATGTGACATTTCTGCCTCCTCCGCCAGCCGGCGGATTAATTATAGGAATCACGCTGCCGGTTTGTCCCTCTACCGCGATCGTCTGATGGGTAGAGAGACCATGAGCAGCCATCGCCGCATGCAGAGCGGTTGATTCCTGTATGTTAGGACTCTGCTTTCTTATCTCCTCGGCCAGCTTTTTGACAGCGTCGGCCTTTTTGGTTCTTCCCGCCACCTCTCCTTCCGCCCTTTTCTCTTCCTGGATGGCATTTCTAAATTCCGGCGTCCAGTTAGTGTCAGGGAGATTAAAATGGTCAACGTCAATGCCATACACCTTTTCTGTAGTTGAACGAACTTTGGTATATTGGGCCTCTTGATCCAAAAGCATTCTCACCTGGAAAGCGAATTTTTCGTAAAATTCTATCCTTCTTTCCGGAATCACCTCTTTATCGGCTGTAATCCACTCTCGTCCGTCGGCGTCTCGGCACGTTTGCCTGATTTTTTCCTCATCAAGTTGCCGGCTTTTATCTTTAGCGCGGTCATTGACCCAAGTTAGGGCCTCAATCTCAAGATGAGGCGGGTGGTTCATCCGTAAAACACAGTTAATCATCGTGGAGATAAACTCCCTTTTTTTGAAAAGGGTTTCGTAAGGATAGACGCCGGCAATAACGCCTACCGTCTCCCTAATATTGCTGCTTAAGCCAGCGGTGACTGTTTCTTCGTCTAAAGAAGCAAACCTCTTGCTGATTAACTCTCGGTCTGGAACATATTGGACCAAGCCCTCAATTTCAGCTTCAACCTTGTCATTGGTAGTGAAAGTTTCTTTCACCGTGACGATTCTGACTTTAGCTGAATAGAGGCGGATGGTTTGCCACCACCAGCGCCAGTGCAAGCCTTCGGTTACCGTTTTACCGATTCTCTTGCCGAAAACTCGGTAATCGCCGTAGGTGAGGACTTCAATACTTACAACAGAACGGTAAAGTAACAGCGAAAGCATAAACAACCAACATCCGAGGGGAATAATTCCCAATGACCAATCGTCGGTCGTCGAATAGAAATCGGCGGCATACCAGCCGGAGGCAATGACGGCGATGATGGTCGCCACCCGCAAAAGAAAATCAATCAAAATGGTTAACATCTTCTTCTCCTTATGTTAAATTTGTCAAAGCGTGATACTTTCGGTATAATACAATAAAAATACTATAAAGTCAACAAAGGGCGGGTGGTGAAATGGCAAACACACTAGGTTTAGGACCTAGCGCCGCAAGGCTTGAGGGTTCAACTCCCTCCCCGCCCACTTTTTCTTCCATGAAAGGCCTTATGCACCTCTTTTAATTGTCTGTTAGTGATGTGGGTATAAATCTGAGTGGTGGAGATATTGCTGTGGCCTAAAAGCTCCTGAACGGAACGCAAATCCGCGCCGTTCATTAAAAGATCGGTGGCAAATTGGTGGCGCAGAGTGTGGGGTGTCACCTTTTTTTGCATAATACCGGCTTTGCGGGAGTAGAAGTTAATCATCCTTTGCGTCGCCCGCGGAGTTATTCGGCCAATCACCTTGCCGCGAAACAAGCTGACGAATAGGGCTTCTTCGGCGTCACTTCTTTTTCTCAGATAATCATTTATAGCTTCCCGGGCATTGTCAGAAAGAAAAACTATTCTCAATTTTTCTCCCTTGCCTCTGACCGTAATCTCGCCTTTTTTAAGATCAATATATCTGTTTAAGGCGCAAAGCTCTGCCAATCGCAGGCCAGTGGAAAAAAAAGTCTCTAAAATCGCCCTATCGCGCAGGGATTTCAAATCGTCTCCTTGGGGAGCTTTCAGCAATCTCGCCAATTCGGAGCCATCAATAACTTCTATCTGCCTCTGGGATATCTTGGGCAACTCTATCTTGTCGGGTGACACCGCCTCCAGATTTTTTTTAGCTAGAAACTTCAAAAAATTCCGCAAGGCTATCATGTAGTAATTCTGGGTGATTTTTTTCAAATCAGTTCTAGCTAAATAAAGGCGGAACTTTCTGATGTTTTCTTCGCTGATGTCATTGTAGCCGCTGATTTTAGCGAATCTGAAAAACTGCTTTAAATAGTGTTCATAATTAATTCTCGTTTTCACCGCTCTCCCCCGCTCAATCTCTAGATAGTCTAGATATTCCCTTAATAGTTCGTTTACTTTCACGCTTTTATTTTAACATTATCCTGCAGAGGGAAAAGTTGCAGGATTGACGAATAAAGATATAAAATTTATTATATGAAACTGTTTACTAACATGAAGTTACTCTACAAAAACATTTTTCTAGCAGTGGCGACGCTGATAGCGGCCGCTTTGATTTTTGCGGTGGCGGCCGAATCTTTTGAAAAGCCGGACCCAATGACTCTTAACCAGCTGGTGGAAAAGATTAATAAAAGCGAGGTTGCTACGATAGTGGTTGCCGGTGAAAAATTAAACATTGAACTCAAAGATGGCAAAAAAGCTGTTGCCCGCAAAGAGGCCGGCTTGGGTTTAAGCGAAACTTTAAAGAACTATAGCGTAGAGCCGATTAATTTTTCCGCTATTAAACTGGAGGTTAAAGATGAGTCCGGTTTTCGTTTTTGGGCAAGTATTCTTATACCAGCTCTTCTTCCTATACTAATAATCCTCGCTATTTTTTGGTTTGTTTTTCGCAACGCCAAAAATGGCGCCAACCAAGCTTTCAGTTTTGGCCGTTCCAATATCCGCCTTTTTTCTCCTAAAAAAGATAGAATACTCTTTAAGGATGTCGCCGGTTTGGCAGAAGCTAAGCAGGAACTGCAGGAGGTGGTGGATTTTCTTAAAAATCCCAAGAAATTTCTAGATATTGGAGCTAAAATTCCTCGAGGCGTGCTTCTGATGGGGCCGCCGGGTACAGGGAAGACTTTGCTAGCGCGGGCAACCGCCGGTGAAAGCAATGTCCCCTTCTTTTCTATCTCCGCCTCGGAATTTGTGGAGATGTTTGTCGGAGTGGGCGCGGCCCGCACTCGCGATGCTTTTGCTACCGCCAAAAAAGCGGCGCCGGCTATTTTGTTTATTGATGAAATTGACGCCGTTGGCCGCCATCGGGGCGCCGGTGTGGGCGGAGGCCATGATGAGAGAGAACAAACTCTTAATCAGATTTTGGTGGAACTGGACGGTTTTGAAAGGGACACCAGAGTGATAATTTTAGCCGCTACCAATAGGCCTGATATTTTGGATTCGGCGCTTCTGCGTCCCGGCCGCTTTGACCGCCGTGTGCTTTTAGATATGCCGGACATCCAAGATCGTGAAGAGATTTTAAAAATCCATATTAAAGATAAGCCGTTGGAGAAAGAGGTTGATTTAAAAAAAGTGGCCATTCGCACCCCCGGATTTTCCGGAGCCGAGCTGGCTAACTTAGTTAATGAGGCGGCTATTTTAGCTGCTCGCCACGACAAGAAAATTATCTCCGAGCTAGATATTCTTAATTCAATAGAAAAAGTTTTACTCGGTCCCGAAAAGAGAGGGCGGTTGATATCAAAAAAAGAAAGGGAGATTACCGCATACCATGAAGCTGGCCACGCTTTGGTGGCGGCTAGTTTAAAAAACGCCGATCCGGTGCATAAGGTTTCTATCGTCAGCCGCGGCTTTGTCGGCGGCTACACTCTGAAATTACCGATAGAAGAGGTTCGTCTGCGCACCCGCTCCCAATTTTTGACCGATCTTACCATGATGCTGGGCGGTTACGCGGCCGAAGAAATAATCTTTGGCGAGATGAGCACCGGCGCCTCCAATGACCTTAAGCAAGCGTCAGAGCTGGCGCGGAAATTGGTGACCAAATACGGCATGAGTGATAAATTGGGACCTATAACTTTCGGCAACGGTGAAGAGATGGTATTTCTAGGCAAAGAAATCAGCACCGAAAAAAATTATTCAGAAAATATTGCCAGCAAAATTGATGATGAAATCAGCAGTTTCATCTCCCGCGCCTACCAAGCCGCTAAAAAAATTATTATCTCCCGCCAGAAAGCCCTCAAAGCCATAGCCGATGCCCTTCTAAAAAAAGAAGTCCTCGAGCAAGAGGACTTCTATAACGTGCTTAAGCCATTCAAACTGCGCCGCTTGGCGGTCTAAATCGCTTATTTTCACTCTTCCATTTCTACAACCTCTCCCCAAATCATCTTCGAGCGGCTGTTGTTCAATATCCAAATAACTGGATAAGAAGGTGGATTTTTGGAATAAGCGCCATTACCATCGGTGAGATAAACTAATCCGGAAACATCAGGACACTCTTCCGACACCGCTTTTAAAACGGGGTCAAAACTGGTGCCACCGTCTTTTTTGGGAAATTCTAGCGGCCATTCATCATAAGTTTCTATAATCATACGGTTATGGATTTGAGTGTCGCAGAAAAACAGATAGAGTTCATAAGTTGAAAATTGTTGGGCTATACCTCGCAATTCTGCTAAAAATCTCTGAAACTGTTTATTATTAACCGAACTTGATGTATCAATGCCGATGGCTAATTTTAAACTTTGGCCATAAGTTGAGGGCAGATACATGCCCCGCCAAAGGTGTTTTTTAACGGGCGGAAGCAGTCGGAAGTCGTTTCTTGTCATGCTCAAAATAAGGTCTTGAAGGATTATCTTCCAATTAAGCTTGGGTTCAAAAAGGTCGGAGATAAGATTTTGGACTTTGCCCGGCAGTTTGCCGCGCATTTTGGCCGCTGCCGCCGCGCGCGCTAAACGTTCCCGCCACTTTTTATCTAATTTACTTTTTTTTGACCCGATTACCGGCCACTTATCGTGAGAACAGATTAATCTTCCTTGTTCAGGTTCGCTGTTTGGTATGTTTGGTAGTTGGTTGTAAATATTTTCGGCTGATAAGCCGGAGAATTTCCTATCGCACAGGGCGTAACTAGGGAGGGTAAAACCTTCATTTAGCAACATCAGGTTAATGGCATAGTCTGCGGCATAGTTCCACTTTATCCTATCTCTTTCCTCTCGCCTCCATAGATGCCCTAAAGCGCAATGCAGGACCTCGTGGGCTATGATGGCTTCCAGCATTTTGTCATCAAGCTCTTTTACAAAAGCAGGATTATAAAACAATCCCTCACCGTCAGTAGCCATTGTTTTTACAGCGGGCTCTTCTATTAAGGGCAGATTGATAGCAAGATAGCCATAGAAAGGGTTCTTTAAAAGCAGCTGAATTCTAATTTTTGTGATTCTGTCTTTGGATTTTTGGTTGGCCATGGCTTTTCCTTTAGTTAGATGATAAGACTGCTGTGTTTTTTGGCCCAATCAGACCAAGAGAGGCAATTTCTCAAAGTGTCTTTATCTTTAACCGCTAATAATTTAATCATCAGTACGGCAATTTCGGGCGGTAATTTGGCGGAATAGCTAATCAGCCGCTCAAAATGCGTTTTGGTTTTTGCTCGAGCCGCCAGCGCTGTCGCTAAAGCGCAGTTAATGTCATTTTTTGCCGAAACGTAATTATTTCCCGCAAAAATTTCTTCTATTTCCGGAAACTGGCCCTTCATTTGCAGATAAGCCTTAAATTCAACGGCTGCGCCGCCGCCAACCGCTCCCTCAATTATTTTTTCCACTATTTCCTCTCTTAATCCGTTGCGGTTTTTAATGATGCGAGAGACGAATTCCCAACTGCGGGGCGTGGGGAAGGAATTTTCCTGCCGTCTCGGGTCAAATTGCATTAACAAGTCCGGCCGAAAGCTGATAAATTCCATCACCTCGGAAGCGATATTGTTTTTAATCGCCCATTCCAGCCAGTCTTCAAGATTATTTTCAAATTCAATATGGATGAAGCGATTGCGCATTGGCGTCGCCATCCGGTAGACGTTTGCTCCTTGTTCCATCTTGTTGCCGGCCGCGATAATTCGCCAGCCGCTGGGTAGTTGGTATTCGCCAATGCGGCGGTCCAAAACTAGTTGATAAGCTGATGACTGCACTAACGGCGGCGCCAAATTAAACTCGTCCAAGAATAAGACCCCTCGGCCCTCTGTTGGCAGGACTGATGGCGGCAGCCATCTAGCCTTACCTTCTTCAGGAATAGGAATACCTCGTAAATCGGTTGGGTCCATAAGAGTTAACCTTAAATCTATAAAGCCGATGCCCTCTTCAAAGGCTGCTTGGCGGCAAACATCCGATTTGCCCACTCCGGGCGCTCCCCAGACAAAGATGGCCGGCGTTTCAGAAAGATTAATCATGGCTTTTAAAAACTCACTTACCTCTTTCGGTCCCATGGACTTCCCTCCTTTTATAGATTATTAAATTGACAAAGGTCTGTTTTCTGGGCGTATAGTAAGATAAATAATTAGATCGGTCAATTTAAAAGCCCCGTTTTTACGCGGAGCTTGCTAGTCGTCAGAAGATAACCTTTCCAGAATAATGCCGGGAATAAATTGTTCAAACAAAATCTTCACCTGCTCAACAATCTTATTATGATATCCGGCGCCATGTTGTAAGCGTTTCATCACGGTGTTAAAGAACTCTTTTTTAAACTGGTGAAAAATAATTAAGAAAAAGATTCGGTCAGTCTGTGAACCGTTGGAAAATATCCACCTTTCTCCATATTCCCGTCCGATCTCAAAACCTAAAAAGTTAAAAATTTCAAAGAGGTAGAAATATATGCCGCCATTGTTTTGAATGTCGGCGGAGACGGATATTTTTTGTTTTTTTAAAATTAATAATCCTGAATGTTGGTCGGTATAGGGCGCCAAAATGGTTTTTTTACCCAGAGCCAGATTGCCCATCATAACACTCGGCGGCCAATTAGGAATATAGATTGCCGGCAAATTCAACTGTTCTACCTCCAAAGATTGTACCTTGTCCGATAACTCTTTTAAGTCTTTACGCGTCTGATGGTTGAGATCAGCAAGATTCATCTTTTTACTCCTTTATCTCGCAAGGCTGGTTTCAATTAACTCCTTTTAAGATTGCACTTTTTGCTAAAAAAGTCTATTCTCTTGAGAGAAAAGCGCCTGTAGCTCAACGGCAGAGCGCCAAGCTTATACCTTGGTGGTTCCTGGTTCGAATCCAGGCGGGCGCACAAAATAAAAAAAAGCCTCGTTAAAGAGGCCGTTTTGTTGTTTGTTGACTGTTTTGAGTTGTTTTTCCTGTCGGGTCTTTCAGTCTTTGAGGGATGTCCTCCCATTTGGGATAGGGCAAAGGATAAAGAATTCTTAAGGGCGCGGCAAAAACCATCTCTTCGCTTTCAGGGTCAGTGACTATGATGTCAGTTTGAGGATTAGCATTTTCCCAAATATACTGCCGGCAAGCTCCGCAGGCGGGATAAGCGTAAATATCATCGCCGCCAATCGATTTATTTCCATAAACAAGGCAAAGAGCAACAATTTGTTCTTTCTTACACCCTTCTTCTATCGCTTTAGCTACCGCTCTTTTCTCGGCATGGTCGTCCTGGCAACGGGAAAGGTTTTCTATATTACCGGCGCTAAAAATTTTTAAACCCTTAGTCTGCACGGCCGCTCCGACGGCGGTTTTAAAAGTGGCCGATTTCTTTTTTTGAGCCTCAAGCGCGGCAAAAGCCAACCCTTGAAAATTAGCATTAATAAAATCCATGTAATTGCGGTAATTTTTAATAAAATTGCTCAAATCGATATGATAGAACTCTAATGTCTCAAAAGTATTTCTCGGCATTCTATCTCCTTTGTGTCCGCTTTTCAAAGTGCTTTGTTTCGTGCTAGGGTATTCTACGGTATTTAAGCTATAAAATAAAGGGACGCTTAGCTCAATGGTAGAGCGACTCGTTTACACCGAGTAGGTTGGGGGTTCGATTCCCTTAGCGTCCACTGGATCTTTGACCCTTTAATAAGGAGAAGGAAGATGAAACAATCAGAGATTGGCTTTTATTTCATGCCATTTTCCGAATTAGAACTGTCAGAAAACATTCCGGTAATGGCTCTTGTTTTTGAGGATCAGAGGGATTTGGTTATTGCCCAAAAATTTCCTGAATTTGAGTTAGAGAGGTCGCGGCTTGATAATGTTCGCGGCAAAGGCAACGAAACTATTGCTTTTATTCCTTTGACTCGCGACAAACAGATTTTTGCCGGCGGCATTGTTTATATTAATTATCCCTGGCGCCGGACAAGGTCTTTGGATTTTGATTCACTGAATTTCTATCGCAAAATTGGCGAGCAGATTTTCAGGATGGTGGGAGCGTTGCGAAGGAGAAGTTTCAAAGAGGTGAATATTCTGCTTCCCAGCCGATTCCATCCGGAAAATATCTCCAATAGCAAACAAAAACAGCAGTTATTGAAATTTGTGAAGACAATTGCGGAGGCAGTTATTTACGCAAATTGCAGTCTGGATGATTTCAAAGCGAATAAATCTCCCAGAATAGAAAAAGTCACTTTTACTTATTTTGGTTGTTACGACCAAAGCATAAATGCTTTTTTCCAGAAGGCAATTGGCAACGGAGAGGTTGTTGGCCAAGCGCTGGGTTATGTGCGGCGTTTAATTGAACTGCCGCCCAACTATAAGACTCCCCTCTCTTTTATTGAGGGGGCGCTAGGCGTTAATTTAAGCAAGTTTAAACCAAACACCAGCGCCCAATGGCGCAAAATCAGAGAGCACCGGTTTTCTTCCAACGTAAACGTTAATTTTCTTTATGGCCTCAACGCTATTAGGAATTTTGGCTTTGGTTTGGTGGCGGCAGTCGGACAAGGCAGTATCCACGAACCTTGCGTGCTGAAGGTGCATTATAAGCCCAAAACTAAAAGAAAGAAAAAAGTAAAAAAGATTTCTCTTACGGGCAAGGGCGTTACCTTTGATACTGGCGGTATAGATTTAAAACTGACCGACTCTTACGAGAATATGCACTATGACATGGCCGGAGCGGCTGTTGTTATGGGCCTGATTAAATTAGCTGATGAGATGGACCTTAAAGTTGAAATAATTGGTCTGATGCCATTAGTTCGTAATGCTATTGGCGGTGATGCTATTGAGCCCAATTCAGTGATTACCGCATATAACGGCAGAACGGTGGAGGTTATCAATACCGATGCCGAAGGGCGGCTGATCTTAGGCGATGTGGTTGCTTATTCAGAAAAACATATACATCCCGATTGCACTTTATCGGTAGCGACTCTTTGTAATGTTGAAGAGGTTGCCCCAGGAATTTTAAAAGTACTTGCGACAACCGACGCTTTAAAGAAAAAAGTCTGGATAGCCGAAAAAAATTCTTCTGAACCAGTGATGCTCTGGCCATCTCCTGAATACTTGAGCATTATTGATGACAACTTGGTTGGCGATCATACCGATCTAGTCAATGACATTCCCTCATTCGGCTATCACTCCAACGGCATTATGTTCGTTTATGACTTTTTTGACTACTCCCCCACCAATTGGATTTATGTTGATGTCGCCGCAATTTTTGAGGATGATGCTTTTGATTATTACGCTGGTCCCGGACTAGGCTTAAAGTTTATGTGGCATCTGGTAAGATTATTTGAATAAAAATACCTCGTTTCCCAACGGGGTTTTTTAATCCGGCAAGGCAAATTTAATGCTTTTGCCGGATTAAATCTAAAATTTTTATAAATTGCCGGATTGCCGAATGTAAAACAAAGTGTAAAACATTTTTTGTCTTACAAAATGTTTTACACCGCCCTTTTTTGCATTTTTTCCTTATTTTATAGGCCTACCGGCTTGTTGAAGTATTGACAATTTTGGACTGGCAGTGTAAAACATGGGTCATTTTTAGAAAAAAAAATGACAAGCCGGTAGGCCTATAAAACCTACACAAAATCGCATTTTGGTCATTTTTCATGTAAAACAGTGTTGGACGTCCAACACTTGTAACAAGAAATTTGATTGGTATTTTATAAATTTTTATAGTATTTTGTAATATCATTAAAAAAGCGATTGCCGGATTAATTTCCGAATTAATTATTTATGGAGCATCTTATAACTGGCAAGACGGGGGAAGACCTCGCCTGTGCCTATATAAAAAATAAAGGATTTAAAATAGTGGAGAGAAATTATAGGAAAAAATGGGGTGAACTAGATATAGTTTCTATTGCCCCTGATAAAACGTTAGTATTTTTTGAGGTAAAAACATTAAGAGAATCCGGCAATTTTAGTCCAGAGGAGAATCTTTCTTTTGCAAAGTTAAAAAAACTGCAGAGAACATGTTTTTTATACGCTAATGCTCACCATAATATTATTAATGACGATAGGGGATGGAGAATTGATTTGTTGGCTATCAATCTAAATTCTGATTCAGAAGAGCAGACGGATAGCTTGACAGAATTTCATAAAAGTTGTGATATAAGGCACTACGAAAATATTTGACATAAATGAAATTTAATGATATACCTACAAGGTAGCATTTTAACAAATCTCTTACTTTCAAAGAAAGGGAAGAAGATGACATTTCAAGAAATTGATCGTTTTGCGGTACGGGTGAAAGAGTGGGATTGTGACAGTGTGATAATGGTGACTCATAACAATCGTATTGATCAGGGACGGGTCCTGCTCCTTGTCGCCACCGATCCCAAAGAACAAGCAAACAGGGTGCTGGACATAATCAATCGTTTGGGCAGAGAAGTGGACTGGCACTGGAAATTCCAGTCGCAACCGATTCCCGGGATTTACGCATCGCTGGGGTTTTCCCAATCTCATCACAACAGTGAGCGGGAATCTCCCCAAGAGTTAATAAGCCGTTTGAGTGGCTTGAGCATCGAAAAGACCGGGGAGATTTGAACCAGCGGTTAGCCGGTCGCCTAAGGCGACCGGCTTTTAATTTTCTCTTAATCTATAACCGAAGGCTTCGGATAAATGCCCCGAGGACACCCTTTCTTCTTTTTCCCAATCGGCGATTGTTCTGGCGATTTTAAGAATTTTATAATAGCCACGCGCCGTTACGCCGTTGTTATTAAAAATTTTATCCATAAAATCATCGCCATCTTTGTCTAAGGCGATAAATTTTTCACACTCCTTGGAGGTCAGATGGGCGTTTAATTTTTTCTGCCTTGAAAGCTGAAGGTTTCTTAGCTTTAATATCTTATTTTTCAAATCTTCTCCGGCGGAGCCTTCTTTGCTTCTTTCTCTTAATTCTTTTAACTCCACCCGGGGAACATTGATTTGGATATCAATTCTATCAAGCAGGGGACCGGATAATTTTTTCTGGTAACGCAGAATATCCTTAGCGCCACACACGCATTCTTTGCGCCCGTCATTGCGATAACCGCACGGGCAGGGATTCATGGCCGCCACCAAAAGAAAATTGGCGGGAAAAGTCAGATTGCTTCGAACTCTGGCCACAACAATTTTTTTGTTCTCCAGCGGTTGCCTTAGGGCCTCTAAAGAGTCGCGGTGGAACTCCGGCAGTTCGTCCAGAAAAAGAACGCCGTTATGGGCCAAACTAATCTCGCCGGGTTTGGGATTGGTCCCGCCTCCCGCCAGAGCCGCCAAAGACACCGAGTGATGAGGATTGCGAAAGGGCCGGCCGACAAATCTTTTTTCTTTTAACAGCCCCGCGGCAGAGTAAATTAAATTTATCTCTACCAATTCTTCTAGCGAAGGTTGGGGGAGAATGGATATCAGCGCTTGGGCAAGCATCGTCTTACCTCCGCCCGGAGAGCCGCTCATTAAGATATTGTGTCCGCCCACAGCGGCTATCATCAGCGCCCTCTTTGCATTTTCCTGCCCTTTAATATCTTCCAAGATAACTTCAGCAACGGAATCATTGAGTTTTAATAAATCTTCAACGGCTATTGGCGGACTGGCTTGGATTTCTTTTTCGCCCTCCAGATGAGAGATTAATTCTTTTAAGTTTTTTACCGGAATAATTTCAACGCCCTTGATGGCGCTGGCTTCTTTGGTGTTAGCTTGGGGCAGAAATAAAAATTTAAATCCCAATTTTTTGCATAATAAAGCGGTATTGAGCGCCCCGCTAACCGGACGCAAAGACCCGTCCAGCGCCAGTTCGCCGATAAACATTTTGTCGGCAGTTTCAAAAATCTGAATTTGATTAGTGGCTAAGAGATAACCAATAGCAATAGCCAAGTCGTATTGGGAGCCGGCCTTTTTTAAATCGGCCGGCGCCAGATTTACCACAATTTTTCTGTTTTCTTTAGTCGGTGCTTTAACGCCGATATTTTTTAGAGCCGAACTGACCCGCTCCCGCGCCTCCGTGAGCGCCTTATCAGCCAAGCCGACAATATTAAAAGAGTGGAGACCGATGTGCAGGTCGGTTTCCACCTCCACCAGCCGCGCTTCTATTCCCTCCAGCTCCGCGGAAAAAACTTTAGATAGACTCCCTGCCATTTGGAGGCAAGCTTAACTCTTTTTGCAGTTTTTACAATACTTGGATTCGGGGTCTATCTCTAACAGCTCCTGGCTTATCTCCCCAGCGCACCTCTCACACTTGCCATAGGCGCCTTTATTGATTTTCTCCAAAGCCTTTTCCACCGCCGATAAAGTTTCTTTCAAAGAAGAGCGCACCGAAGCATTGTTGACCATCTCCTCCGCCTCGTCCGCTTCTTCGTCAAAAGATTCACCCTCAATATCACTGCCCATGTCGGGCACCTCGGGAACGGATTTTAATTCCTGCTCCAAATCCTCTTTGGTTTTTTGCAAAAGCTCTTTAAATTTTTCTAAATCTTCTTTGCGCATATTTCTCAAACTTAATAATAATTCTACAATAGAAATATAAACACAAGCGAGAGTTGTTGCAAGATGACCCCTAAAATGGTAAAATACGGCGAATCAAGCCACCTTAGCTCAGCGGTAGAGCAACTGTTTTGTAAACAGTAGGTCCGCGGTTCAAATCCGCGAGGTGGCTCCAGATGAAACAAGCGCACTTTATAGGGATAGGCGGGATTGGCATGAGCGCCCTGGCTTATTTCTTTATTGCCAAGGGCTGGCGGGTCAGCGGCTCCGATTTAGTGTCCTCGCCAATCACTGATAATTTAAAAAAAGAAGGCGTGGGAATTTTTATCGGCAATGCCGCCAAAAATATTGATCCCGAAATGGATAAGGTGATTTACTCCTCTGCCGTCAAAGGAAATGATGCCGAAGTAAGGGAGGCTAGGTTTTTAAAAATTCCGTGCCGCAGCTATGCAGAAGAATTAGGAGACTTAACTCGCCAGTATATTACCGTGGCTGTTTCCGGAAGCCATGGCAAATCAACAACAACCGCTCTCTTAGCCTTAATGATGATTGAAGGGGGACTTGATCCGACTGTTATTGTCGGTACGCGCTTAAAAGAATTTGGCGGAAAAAATTTTCGTTTGGGCAAAAGCCGGTATTTGTTAATTGAGGCGGATGAGTGGAATAATTCCTTTCATAATTATCATCCGGCTTTGGTTGTTGTTACCAACATTGACAAAGAGCATCTAGACACTTTTAAAGATTTAAAAGGCGTTATCGTCGGTTTTAAAAATTATCTTAAAAATGTGGCGGGGCAGGGGAGGATTTTTATTAACGCTCAAGATAAAAATTCTTTAACTGCGTCTAAGGAGTGTTCGGCGCAGGTCTGTTATTTCAATAATTCGAAATTCAAAATGTGGCCCTTAAAAGTCCCCGGAGATTTTAATCAGTTGAATGCCGAAGCGGCTTGGCAGGCGGCCAATTATCTTGGAGTTTCTAAAAAAGATGCGTTAGAAGCGGTGAAGAACTATCGCGGCTCGTGGCGGCGCATGGAATTTTTATCTCCCAAATCTACCGTTCCCGCATCAGTTAAGAAAGCGATTTTTATCAGCGACTACGCCCATCATCCGACGGAAATTTCAGCCACCGGCAAGGGGGCGCGAGAGATGTTTTCGGACCGGCCGGTCGTTGTCATCTTTCAACCTCACCAGATAGAGCGCCTTACCAATCTTTTTAGAGGGTTTGCTAAATGCTTCGGCGCTTTTGACGCTGTTGGTATTTTACCGGCTTATGAGGTTACCGGCAGGGAATTGGCTGGCGGGAAAAATTCTCAGGATTTAGCAACGGCCGTTAGAGGAGTTTATTTGCCTGATTTTAAGAAATCGTTTAATCTAATCAAGGAATTTGAGCGGCCGGTAGTGGTTTTTATGGGCGCCGGAGATATTGATATAGAAGTGAGAAAATATTTTAAATCAAAGCTATTGCCAATGTAGCTTAGTGGTAAAGCACTCCCTTGGTAAGGGAAAGAGCGCGAGTTCGATTCTCGCCGTTGGCTCACTTATTGCCTTTTAATTGGAAATTAGGTATCGTTTCCTCTTAACTATGGCCAAATCACGTTATTCGGAAAACATCATCAAACTGCGCTGCGATGTCTGCAAGCGCATTAACTATTACACCACTAAAAACAAAAAATCGGTGGAGCGCAAGTTAGAGCTGAAAAAATACTGCAAGTGGTGCAGGAGGCATACTTTGCATAAGGAAGCGAAAAGATAGTTTATAATTTAAATATTGGGGGCATAGTTCAGTGGTAGAATAACTCTCTCCAAAAGAGCAGATCTGGGTTCGATTCCTAGTGCCCCCGCCCCCGCCCCGCCGAAGTTCTGCTTCGCAGAACGAAGGCGGGCCTACGCCAAATCAAGCCCCTATTCACCGGCGAGCAGGCCTTTGTCAGCCAAAGGCCGACCTCGATTTACGCCAACCCGATGTTCCATATCAAAAGGAAGATTGCGGCGGGCGACCGGTTTCGGCTGGATGGAGCCGTCACTTTTGCCAGAAAAGAAAGCGGCTGGCAGCCGCTTTGAACAAGTCCCCCGACGGGTGTCGGGGGCTTTTTACAGTCGCCGTAGGCGACCGCTCGGTTAGTTTTTACGGTTCGCCCACGATGGGCCCGCCTTTAGAACTGGGCCTAATCTCACAATTCGGACACCAGGGAGCTGTGCTCATGCGAACCTCGCCGCCACCAGCTCCGGGAAACATTTTAGAATGGACGGGGTGGTAAACAGTCACCGCTATTATTATCTTACTTGAATCCATTGCTTTCCCTTTCTCTAATTTTTCCTCGGATCAGTTTCCTTAATAATCTGGCTAACGCCCTCCTGGCGGAAACCCTTGTAGCCACAATGGCGTTCCAAATGCTCCAAATGGCTGCCAACCGCTCCCTCAACGGCAAATTTCTTAAACTGCAGCTCGTCAATCAATCCTTCTTTTAGTATTTTTTCTAAACGTTGTCTACTTACCGGCCAAACTTCTCCTTTGGTAAAAGCTTGGCGGAGGTGAGGCTCGTTGTTGAAAGGGCTCATGACCTCCACATTGTATTTCTCCATCATTTTTCTGAAAATCTCAAAATTGCACTGGATTTCCAGATGATGCATACCTGCCTGCAAGATGGATTCTCCGTGCAAAGCGCACCACAAGCCGATTGTTCCCAGCTCCTTTTTAGGAGCCAGCGGCTGATGGGCAAAATCAATTTCCGTCTCCTCCGGCATTAAGTCAACATCCGCAAAAATAGTAATGCCGGCAACGCGGTTTTCCAGTACTTGCGCGCCCCAGCCCGCTTCCTCACCAGCATAGAAACGCTCGCGGCACCTAAAGCCCAATGTTTCAAAAATCTCAATCAATTTTCGGAAGTGTTGGCGGGAAGAGCGGAAGGTGTGGTGGTCATGATTAGCCCAGCCCAAACCCAGCTCGTCCTGCCATTCTTTTTGCAAACCGGCGATTTTATTTCGTGACTGCCAGTAAGCCCTTTCCTCGGCCATAAGATAATCGGCTAGCAAATGATTACCACCCATCCATGACATTGAATTAACTAAATGTCTAACGAGGGCTAGAGTGTAATCCATGCCTAAAGAATCATCTTCAAAAACTCTTGGCCGGTGCTTCCACAAAAAGACAGCCGACTTGGTCGCGCGGCTTATCTCATAGGTGAAAAATCTCTCCTCATAATCAAGGCAGGCATGCCGTTCCACACCCCAGAGCTCCCATCCATTGTCTTTGGTTATGCAGCACAAACCTACTTGACTGCCTTTGACCAATTCCGGTTGCAAACCCCCACTTTCCCAATAGGCGCGAAATGCTCTGATGGAATCGCATTTAACATAGACAGCAGAGTTTTTAACTTTTCTTTCAATAAAAACAATTCTCGGCAGTTGGGCATTTTTATGCCGCATATTTTTTATTTGACTACCCTCGGCTGTTCCATATCCCAAAGTTTTCAGAGTTTCTAAATCCACCTTCTCTTCAGAAATAAGTATGCCATCCATCCAGTCAATTAAATTAGTGCCGGTTTTTTCCAGTAATTCCTTTTCAAAATTGGCGAATATTTCGCTGGCGCCAACAAACTCTCTTAAAAGATTGCAGACAAAAGTCTCGGCCGCTGGCCACAACTTCCACATTTATTTTTCTCCTTTCAAAGAGCTCTTCTTGCCTCAAACAAGATAGAATATCTTTTATTTTAAATCAAATTCTAAGCAATTTAGCTGCTAATATTGTTTATTAGGCAACGTTTATGTTAAGTTGATATCGTAGTTTTAACAATCCAGCTTTTTGAAAATTGTAAAGAAGGAGGGAGCTAAATTGTCTCAAAAGAAGAAGGTTGAGAGATATGAGCCGGCCGTTAAAATCGGCTTTTTATCCCGTATTGATTACGGCAGTGAGGGTTTTCGGCAGGGGCTGATTAATTTAGCCGTTGATGATTTGGAAAAAGAAGAGGTTAATTTTGTGATTGTTGCCGGCGGGTTGGTGGCCGGCCGCGCTTTGGAGAAAAATCTGAAAGAAAGACTCAGAGGAGTAAAGAAGGATCGTGGTGATAAGAGAAATGATTTTATTAAGGAGATGGCTGATTATCTTGCCCTTAACCTGCCGCGGATTAAAAGCCCTGATCCTAAGAAACAATGGCTAAAAATATATATTGTTACCAGTCCCGCTTATGACGGCGATATTGGCTATGCCATCGCCCACAAACTGGCCCGCCGCCGCCCCGACATTCATCACTGGGGCCATGGCGAAGGCGTTTTCCCGACCAGAAAAAATTTGCGGGACGTCGCCGTGCTCACTCCCCGCAAGGCCGCTTGGCTTCGGGGCAAGTATCACAGCACGCCTGTGGAAAGGGTGATTCTTGATTGGGCTAGCAAAAATCATTCCGCAGATCCGCATACATTAGTCATTGGTTGTTTCGGCTCAAAAATTGAAAAGCCGGGCAAGGGCGAGTCAAAACTGCCCTTTGTTTCTCTGCCGGCCTTGTGCCGTTTGTGGGAAACTACCACCGGTTCGGAAAATCAGGTTGGTTCCACGGTGGTGGAATACACGCCGGAAGACTTAATGTTGGTTCGTACCTATTCTTACAACGATGTCATTGCTAATGAAACTGATTTTATCTGTTATCCGGAAGGGAGTAATCGCCAGCAAATTAAGATTGTTAATGCCCTGAAAAAAAGAGGGCCGGTAACCATCGGTCTTTTGCAGGACGCGACTGAAATTAGAAATCGCAAGAAACTGCAGGCAGAAATGGAAAATCTTCAGAGCCGCAAGTCGTCCATTTATTGGCCGGGCGTTCATTATGACGATACTTCCCACCGCTATAGTTTCGACCAGAAATGGCTTCAAGAAAGATTAAAGTTTGCCCATCCTAAAGGAGAAGTCAAAGAAGATTCTCTTTTAGCTTTTGGTTGTTTGCATGCCGGATCCGTCCACACTAATTACAAATTTTTTGTTGAGGAGGTTCCCAAGATTATCGTGGATCGCAAAATAAATCTATTGGTTGGCGCCGGAGATTTTATTGAAGGTACCCGCCACAATTTGATTTTGCGGGAGGAAGTTTTGGGGGGATTAAACAATACTCGACAAGAAAGAATTTCCGCCCGTTATGTGGGAGAAGTTATTCTTAGGGCGTTCAAAATGCGGATGGATAATCTGCTGGAAGAAAAGAAGCGGCTCTCGGGGGAGAAGTTGGAAGAATTTATCCAACAATCGCTGATTAATTTTGTTTATATTCCCGGCAACCATTGTTCTTGGAGCAAGGATGACGGCTACAGTCCTCTGGTGACTTTCCGTTACGCTCTAATCCATCACGTGGTGATGGGAATAAAAGAGTTTTTGGACAAAAACAAGCTGGAATTTTTCGGCATCAATGGCTTAGTTGCCAGCCGGGTTGTTGAGAGTGAGAAATATAAATTCCCTTCGGGCTTATCAATGGAAATCTTCCATCCCTATATGTCGCGAACCATCACCACTTCCATCAGGCCACAGCAGACACTAGCTTTCTCTGAAGAGCCGGTTGTTGTTTCTGCTAACTTTCATGTGGCGGAAGCGGTGGGTGAGTGGCAAATGAGCATTGGCCAGAGGTGCTGTTTGCAAATCGGCACCGTTAAAGACCGAAGTGATTTTGAAGACCATAAGCTCAAGGTGGTTGATAGCGGTGTCGGCTATCTGCGCTTGCTTTCACTTAAAGGGCGTATCCGAATGACGGAAACTATCTTTTACAACGCCAAACTAATGGTCAAGCACAAAACTCTCAGCAACGACATCGTTGAAGAGGGATTGTGCAATCGCCATGGTGTGAAAGTTTATAACGGAGACAAAGAAGAATAAAAAACAACCAGTCGCCCAAGGCGACTGGCTTTTATTTTAGTGCCCAGGGTGGGAGTTGAACCCACACGTCCCGAAGAACAATAGATTTTGAGTC
>CAYJWP010000009.1:0-6604 GCA_964373915.1 uncultured Candidatus Saccharibacteria bacterium
TAATTAATTTTTAAACATTCTCACATTCAATCTGCCAGCTGGCGGACAAAATTACAACCGGGGGTACGGTCGCGGGAGGATTGTCAGGGATAGTTGATTTGGTTTTATTGCTGTCCGTTCTTCTTGTCGTATTGATCTTTCAATCTTAACTCCTGCTCTAAAAGCGCTCTTTTTTTGGCGCAAAGATAAAGCAGGATTATGAGAATAAGAATAATCAAGAGCAAGAATAATGGGCTAAGAAAGAAAGCTCCTAAAATTCCGAAAACACCGGCCATAAAGCCTCTGCCAGAATTATCTTCTTCTTCTATTATGTCTTCATCAGGAACTTCAACAGTAGGAGCCATGGGGCCATTGGTAATGGGAAGCGGAGTAAATCTGACATCTTCCACAGTGATGTAAAAAGTTTTTTGGGATTCCCAAAAACCATTAGAAACACCGATAGTGACTAGATAAGCCTCTGGTCTGCCTTGGGAATAATTTGGCACCCAAGAGATAGTTCCAGAATTTCTATCAATAGTTAAGCCATCGGGACCGATAACTGCCCTATAGGTGATTTGGTTGCCCTGGCTGTAGGCCTGAACCGTGTAAAAATAAAGCTGGCTCTCGCGCGCTAAGGTGGGCGGATTAAAGTTAATAAAATCTATGGGAGGATTGTTAAGAGAAAAAACAGGCGGCTGATAAACGGGTGGGTAAGTTACCGGAGGATTAGTATTGCCGGTGACCCCGGTAGCTGGCAACGAATTAACCACCTTGATATTAACGTCCATATCGGAATAGGTGTTAAAGCCATCAAAAACACGAAAGGTAACCGCGTAAAAACCGGTTTGATCCGGGGTCCAGCGAAATACTCTTGAATCACGGTCAAAGGTGGCGCCCAAGGGCAGACCTAAAGCGTAATAACCAAGATTATTGGTATCCTGATCGCTGGCAAATATAGAAAACTGAAGTAACTCGCCTACTTTGACGGTTTTATCAGAAATCTGATTCCAGACCGGTATAGCCGCATAGGCATCGTTGGCAGGAATAATAATCCCGCCCAAAAGAATCAAAAAAACGGCTATTTTCAATACATTTTTCATTGGGCATATTATACATAAATACATTACTTTTGTCAATAACACCCCACACCTAATCAAAATCACGCAGGGTAAAAAAATAACCCTCCGCTAATAAGGCAGAGGGTAGAGGGGCTGACGAAACCCCAGAGGGGGGTCGAGACGACGGATTTACAGTCCGCCGCTCGACCCCCCGCCGCGTCGCCCGTGGCGGTGTCAGATTATTTCGCTATAGGGATGCCAGATGTTCTTACTCGCAATCATAGTACGCCTTTCCTTTCAGACTTATGGCCTTGTGACTCAGAGAGCAGTGGCGAACAACGCCGCCCACCGTCTATAAACCTGCTCAATGTTCTAGGGGAGATTATAGCAGATAGAAAAAGTTTGTCAATATCCTACTCCACCGTCACTGATTTAGCCAAGTTTCTTGGCTTATCCACATCATATCCGCGAGCAACAGCAAAATAATAAGCAAACAACTGCAAAGGTATAATGTTAACCATCGGCTCCAACTGTTCAACAACTGCTGGCACATATAAAACATCATTAACAATTTTTTTAATTTCTTTATCCCCTTCTGTGGCAATAGCTAAAATCCGGCCGCCACGGGCTTTAATCTCTTCTAAATTAGAAATGGTTTTTTCATAAAGGCGATTTTGGGTCGCTATGGCAACTGTGGGAAAATTTTTATCAATTAAGGCAATGGGGCCATGTTTCATCTCACCGCTGGCATAACCTTCGGCATGAACATAGGCAAGCTCTTTGATTTTTAGAGCGCCCTCCAAAGCGGTGGGATAATTATAACCCCGGCCAAGATAGAGAAAGTTGTTGTATTGCTGGTAAGCGTCAGCTAAAGCTTTAATTTTTTGGGGCTTGCTAATAACAAACTTGATTTTATCTGGTATATTATCAAGCTCTTTAACTAACTCTTTTGCTAAAGACGCTGATTTGCCGCGAGCCATATACAAAGACATCAACGCTAGAATCGTCAACTGGGAAAGAAAAGCTTTGGTGGATGCCACACCGATTTCCGGACCGGCGCGATTATAAACACCGGCTTTAGTTGCTCTGGCGATGCTAGAACCAACCACATTAACAATTCCCAAAGTGTTGAATTTTTTGGCATTAACTTTGTGGAGCGCGGCTAAGGTATCAGCAGTTTCTCCGGATTGAGAGATAAATAAACAGGCCGTGTCGCGGCGCAAAGGATTTTTTTGATAACGAAACTCCGATGCCAGATTAACCTCCACCGGTATATCCGCCAACTCCTCAAATAATAGTTCCCCTACCATACCGGCGTAGTAAGAGGTGCCGCAAGCGATTATTTCCAAACGCTTGATGCCCCGTAATTTTCTATAAATCATATCCAAACCACCCAACTTCACTAGATTTTTTTCTGGCAGAAGCCGCCCTAATAAACTAGCCCTAATCACCTCTGGGATTTCATGAATTTCTTTAAGCATGAAATGGGGAAATCTGCCCTTTCTGGCTTGCTCCGGAGTTAATTCTAAATTTTCAATTTTGGGACGAACGGGACCGATTACAAAACCATCCAAGCCAAGCCAACCAAACTGGCCATCTTTAAGATAAATAACTTTTTTGGCTGTGCCGGCCAAAGCCGCCGGATCGGAAGCTACCAAGTATTCTTCTTCGCCAGCTGGCGAAGAAGCTATCCCGACCACTAGAGGACTGCCCAATCGAGCGATATAAAGTCTTTCTGGCTCATTTTTATTAATAACAGCGAAAGCATAAGCGCCCCTAATGTCTTTTAAAGCAAGCTGAAAGGCCTCAAAAAAATTATGCTTATCAGCCGGCTGGCGCAGAAGTTTTTCTTCTATAAGATGAGCCGCTATCTCGGTGTCGGTATCGCTATAAAAATGATGGCCGGACTTAAGCAGGTCTTTTTTTAGTTCGCGATAATTTTCAATGATGCCGTTGTGGACTAAAAAAATATTTTTCCGGCAGTCGTGATGAGGATGGGAGTTTCTCTCATTGGGCTCGCCATGTGTCGCCCAACGGGTGTGGGCGATAGCCACCGTTTTTCTCTTGGCAGAGAAATCTTTTATTTTATTATCTAAATTGACCAGCCGGCCAACGGCTTTGACTGAACGCAAACCATCCTTGCTGAAAAAAACGACACCGGCAGAATCATAACCTCGGTATTCTAATTTTTTAAGATTAGCGAAAGAAACTTTTAAGCTGTCTTTATTGCCAATATAGCCAGTGATACCGCACATTTAAATAATAAAATTAATCAACTTGTTCGGCACAAAAATTATCTTTTTAATCTCCTTGTTCTCAAGCCACTTTTTTACCGTTGGATGCTGGGCGGCTATCTTTTCGGCTTCCTTCCTGCCAATATCAATTTTAGAGACAACCGTTCCTCTTAATTTGCCATTAATCTGAATCACCAAATCAAATTTGTCGTCAATAATCAGCTTCTCGTCCCAAATGGGCCACTGCTCAAAATCAAGCAAGCCTTTATTTCCTAAAGCTTCCCACAACTCTTGGCTAAGATGGGGGGCAAAAGGAAATATAACTTTTAAAAAAGTCAAAAATTGATTATAAAGATTGGAAGAAACTGTGATTTTCTTCTCGAATTCACTTAATAAAATCATCAGCGCAGAAACTGCTGTATTAAAGCTCATCGTCTCTATATCTTCTGAAACTTTTTTAATTGTTTTATTAAGAGCCTTTTCCAGCTCTCCGTTTTTTACCGAATTGATTTTCTTGGTAGGTTTTTTGATTTTACCGGCAAGCGTAAAAACTCGATTAAGAAAACGATGAATGCCGACAATGCCTTTGGAGTCCCAAACCACGGAGTCACTGAAGGGACCGATAAACATTTCATAAATTCTGACCGCGTCCGCTCCGAATTCTTTATTTAAATCATCGGGATTAACAACATTGCCCTTTGATTTGGACATTTTTATTCCGCCCTCTCCTAAAATAAATCCATGAGCGGTTCTCTTTTGGTAAGGCTCCTCACAAGGAACGACGCCTATGTCAAAAAGAAAAAGATTCCAAAAACGGGAGTAGAGAAGATGCAAGGTAACGTGCTCCATGCCGCCATTGTACCAATCTACCGGAAGCCAGTATTGAAATACTTTCTTATAATTGGAAACTGGAAACTGGAAACTGGAAACTCCTTGCATAACATATGCAAGGTAATACCAGCTGGAGCCGGCCCAATTGGGCATAGTGTCCGTTTCTCTTTGGGCCGCTTCGCCGCATTTGGGACATTTAACATTAACCCAAGAAGAAACGGATGCTAAAGGAGATTTGCCATCATCCCGCGGCTGGTAATTTTTAATCTTCGGCAGTTCCACCGGCAGGTCTTTTTCTGGAACAGACACGAAACCGCATTTAGAGCAGATAATTATAGGAATGGGTTCGCCCCAATACCGTTGGCGGGAAAATACCCAGTCCCTTAATTTATAATTAACCTGTTCTTTGCCCAACCATTTTTTTCTGGGAACAAGAGGGGCTTCTTTAATAAAAAGCTTAAATTTTTTGGCAAATTCTTTATCCCGTTCGTCATAGGCCGGCACCGCCATAATAGCTCCTGTGCCATAACCAATCAGCACATAATCGGAGACCCAGACGGGAATCTTTTCTTTATTGTAAGGATTAATGACTTTAATGCCTTTGAGCTCTATCCCTGTTTTTTCCCTGTCTTCTTGCCTCTCTAAATCACTCTTCTTTTTCGCCTGCTCTAGATATCTTTTTATTTCTTTTTCATTTTTAATTTTTTTCTTTTCTAAGAGTTGCTCAATTAAAGGATGCTCCGGGGCTAAAACCATGTAGGTCACGCCATCAATGGTATCGGGACGAGTAGTGAATATTTTAATTTCTAATTTGGAATTTTGAATTCCAAAATTTATAAGCCGGCCCTCGGAGCGGCCAATCCAGTTGCGTTGCTGGATTTTTATATTTTCCAAAAAATCTACCTTGTTCAGGCCCTCTAGCAAACGATCGGCGTAGGCGGTAATTCTTAACAGCCATTGGCTCTTGAGCCGCTTTTCCGCCTTGCCACCGCACCTTTCGCAAACGCCGCCCACCACCTCTTCGTTGGCAAGGCCGATTTTGCAAGAGGAGCACCAGTTGATATAAGCGGTGTCTTTATAAGCCAGCCCCTTTTTAAAAAACTGCAAAAAAATCCACTGGGTCCACTTGTAATATTCAGGATCGCTGGTGTTAATTTCTCTACTCCAATCAAAAGAAAAACCCAGGGCTTTTAGCTGGCGGCGAAAATTGTCGGTGTTTTTTTTAGTAACCTCTTCAGGGGAAGTGCCGGTTTTAATGGCATAATTTTCGGTCGGCAAACCGAAAGCGTCCCAGCCAATAGGATAAAGGACATTATAACCTTCCATTCTCCGCTTGCGGGAGATGATGTCCATAGCCGTATTGGTGCGCACGTGCCCCATATGAATGCCATCCCCGGAAGGATAGGGAAACTCCACCAAGGAGTAATATTTTGGTCCGCCGGCTGGCGGATTTTTAGCGCTCCAAGGCCTTTGCTTCTCCCACACTTTCTGCCACTTCTTCTCTATTTTTAGATGATCATATTTCATAGTTAATGCCAAAGACCGCCTTGATATTTTCGTTGGTCTGTTTTATCACTCTATCATAATCAACTCCTTTAATTTCGGCTAGCTTCTTGGCTACCTCTATGACATAAGCCGGCTCGTTTCTTTGGCCTCTATAGGGAGCCGGAGAAACATAAGGGGCGTCTGTTTCCAGCATGATTTTTTCTAAAGGCACTACATTAATCGCCTTATCATAATCTCTGACAAAAGTAATCACTCCGCCAAATGTAAAATAACAGCCTGCTTCTAAAAGTTTTTTAGCAATAAAAGCAGAGCCGGCAAAAAAATGGACGATTTTAGGTAAAGAGAAATTGGTGGATTTTATAATATCTAGGAGGTCTTCATAGGCATCATCGCTATTTTTACTGGAACGGCAATGAATCATTAATGGCTTTCTAAATTCTTCTGCTAATTTTATTTGCTCTAAAAAAGTCTCCTTTTGTTTTTCGCTTTGCTCTTTGCTTTTTACGCTTAATCTATAGTAATCCAAACCGCACTCGCCTATAGCCGCCACCTTCGGATGCTTGATAAGCATTCTCAAATTTTGAATTCCTAAACTAGAATTTCGAATTTCGGTAGGATGAAAACCGACGGTCGCCCAAATGTCATCAGGGTATTTTTCAGCAACAGCAATCGCTCCTTGGGAAGTTTTTAAATTTGTGCCAACGGCTATCATTTTTACGCCGGCTTTTTGGGCGCGTTTGATAACTTCTTCGCGGTCTTTATTGTAAGCCGGAAAATGGATATGAGTGTGCGCGTCAAAAATCATATTCTAAATACGCGGAAATAAGGGTTTGTTCTTTTTTTCTAGAATTTTAGTCGCTGTTTCCGGCAAAAATGATTCAAGAAGCTCTGCGATAGTTTGGAGAATGAACAACGCATTGGAAATTGTTTGTGTCTTATTTTTCGCCTCTTGTTTCTTCTCCCAGGGACGCTTTCTGTTTATATAACCGTCCCCAA
>CAYJWP010000009.1:6614-19854 GCA_964373915.1 uncultured Candidatus Saccharibacteria bacterium
TGAGCTCCCAGACAGCTTCCAGAGCTTCGTTAATTTTGTATTCCTTCATTTTTTGCTCCACCGCTTTCTGAGTCAGTTTAATAAAATCCCTGACTTCTTTATCCGTATTTGCATCATTCGCGCGTATTCGCAATAAATCAGCGTCGCGTTTAGCTAAAGTCAAAACCCGGGCGGTAAAATTCCCCAGGCCATTAGCCAGGTCGGCATTATAGCGTTCCTCAAATTTCCGGTAACTAAAATCGCCGTCTTCAAACGGAGAAATTTCACGGAGCAAATAATAACGCACCGAATCAACGCCATATTTTTTAACCAGCTCAAAAGGATCAACGACGTTGCCCAAAGTTTTGGACATTTTCTGGCCGTCAACGGTGATATGGCCATGAACAAAAATCGCCTTAGGCAAAGGCAACTTTGCCGAAAGAAGCATTGCCGGCCAAAAAAGAGCATGAAACCTTAAAATATCTTTACCGATAACATGAAGCTCGGCCGGCCACCACCTCGCTCCGCTTTTCGCGGAGCTTCGCGGCGCAAGCACTGTTTTATCAGGATATAGGTAGTTAGATAAAGCGTCGCACCAGACATATATGGTTTGGGTTGAATCGCCCGGAACGGACACACCCCAAGACAAGTCTTTAGCGGGACGAGAAAAACTAATATCCTCCACTCCCTGCCTAATAAAACTCAGAATCTCGTTAGCGCGGCTTTGGGGATAGATTTTCAGCTTACCGGTTTTGATAGCAGTTTCTATTTTTTTAGCGTATTTGGAGAGCTTAAAAAAGTAATTTTCTTCCTCAATTATTTCCGGCGCAGAGCCATGATCGCGGCATTTGCCGTCAACTAAATCTTTTTCAGTAACAAACGCCTCATGGCCGATACAATAGAGGCCTTTATAATTTTTCTTGTAAATATCCCCCGCTTCAACTAGTTTATTCCAAAGAGCGATAACATTAGGCCGGTGCTTTTTCTGGTCAGAGGTCCTGATAAAATCGTCCCAAGATAAATTAAGCAGTTCTTTCAACCCTTTGAATTTTTTGGAGTTCTGGTCGGCCAGCTGTCTGGGAGTTTTACCTTCAGCTTCGGCCGCTTTAACTATTTTTGCCCCATGCTCATCTGTGCCCGTCAGAAAAAAAACTTGATTATTTTGCTGGCGCCGATAGCGGGCAATGACATCCGCCTGCAAAGATTCTAAAGCAAATCCAATATGAGGAGGACCGTTGACGTAAGCAATAGAAGTAGTGATGAAAAACTTGTTCTTCATAACGGCTTATTATAACAAAATTATAACATCATTGCCAAATCTATCCCCACGATTTGACAATAATCATAAAATATAATATTATATTGTTTGTCTTATAAGAACTTTGACTCTAGCAGGGAGAAAGGATGATGGAAGGCCGGATAACGATTCTTGGTTGCCGGGTGACTCTGTCCAAATCTAAAAAAGGATTTTGGGTAATTAATTACAATATCAATAACACACCGATAATCGGCCACGTATTGTCTATCCTGCTTGATGGAAGAAAAGCTTCTATCTCATCCGTTACTGATTCAGAAAAGGGGCCGATGGCCGCCCTGCACACAGATTTCACTAACAAAAGAGAGCTTCTTCAAACTCTGCGTCGGCCAATCAGTGTTGCCGACATTAGTTAAAAGGAGGATAGCGAAATGAGAGAGTTTCCTCTGAACCAGTTCATAATCATTCGAGAAACCGACGATGGTTGTGTGACTCTGAAACGGCTCGCCTAGCGAGCCACGCCTGCCGGCTGGCAGGCGTTTTTATAATCCCAACCCCTTCTTCCTTTTCTTAACACTAGCCCATTTCTCCAAAAGCTCCTGAAGAAGCACGGAGACGGGGATGGCCAGAATAAGCCCCACAAAGCCAAAGAGCTTGCCGCCAATCAAAACAGAAATCAAGATAACCGCCGGATTAAGATTGGTGGCGTAACGCATTACCACCGGCACCAATAAATTATTTTCCAATTGTTGGATGACAACAAATAAAATCAAAGTGTAAATCGCCAAATTAAATGAGGTTGACAGGGCGATTAAAATAGAAATGCCGCCCCCAAAAATAGGGCCGACGAAAGGCACGATTTCAAAAAGCCCGGCCAATATTCCCAACAACAGACTATACTTAACGCCCAGCGCCCAAAGGCCTATAAAAACCACTAGCCCCACCACTAAACTCAGAAGAACTTGTCCTTTAAGCCATTGGCCGATTTTTTTTCTAGTTTTGAGATAGAGCTCAACAGCTGAATCTTCATAAGAGGCCGGCAGGATGGAAACTAAAAATTTTTCCACTCCGTCTTGGCCGACCGTAAGATAAAAAGCCAATATTAAAACGGCAATCGCTAAGAAAATATTGCCGAATAAAGAGGCGATGATTTGAGTAGCCGGCAGAGTGCCGCTGATAAGCGAATCGGCTAATTCATTAAGGCGGCTGCCAACCGTTCCCAAAGCTTGGGAAGCTTCAAAAGAATCAAAAAGCGGGCCGGTGTATTGACGCAAATTAGCAAAAAGACTGGTGAAATCGGCAATAGCTATCGGCACTATGGTATAGAGAATGGCAGCTAGAAAAATAAAACCCGCTAAAAAAAAGAGCAGGGTGCTCAGCAAGCGGGGCACGCCCCGCTTCTTCAGCCAACTGACAGGCGTATCCAAACCGGCGGCTATCACTAAAGCCACTAAGATGGCCAACAGAATATCCAGAGACAAGTACAAAAGCCACCCCAAAGCAACCACTGCCAGCGCTTTCCATACACCCCCCCAACTAATTTCGTAAGAAGTTTTTTGCTCCATTACTTATATTCTGCAACGACTTGATTAAAGATGCAAATTCTCTTCAAACCCCTGTTTATCTTTAAAGGGACCGATAAGAGCCAGATTAAGGTTTTCATCTTTAAAAATATCCATAGCCACCGCCATAACATCTTCGGCTTTAACCGCCATAATTTCTTTTAATATTTCTTCTGGGGTGAGCATTGATTTTTTAATAATCTCCTGCGTACCATAAAAAGCCGCCTGGGAATCAGAGGTTTCTAATCCCAAAACCATTTGGCCGCTCAAGTGGTCTTTGGCGCGGCTTAACTCTTTTGCGCTAACGGGCTCCTTAGCCATTTTGGCCATTTCCTCCAGAATGGCATTGATAACAATGTGAACTTTTTTATGGTCAACGCCGGCTGAAGCCGTCCAATAGCCATGGTCACTGTACAAGCTGTTGCCGGAACGAATATAATAGGCCGCCCCTAACTGCTCTCGAACGCGCTGGAAAAGGCGGGAGCTCATCCCCCCTCCTAAAATATCGGTCAGCACTTCCAGAGTAAATTGCCTTTTATCAAAAGTATCAAAAGCGCGGCAGCCCAAAACCAAGTGAGTCTGGTCAGATTGTTTAAAATTAACCAGAACTTGAGGCTTGTTTTGAGATTCTTCCGTTTTAACTTTGCTGAACTTTTTTGAGGAGGGAACGCCGGCAAAAGCTTTGGTGAGATCCCTAATAATTTTTTCCTCATTAAAAGCCCCGACGACGATAATAGTTGTCGCCTTAGCAACGTAATGCTTGCCGCGATAATCCAAAAAATCCTCTTTTTTTAATTTCTTAACCACCTCCTTAGTGCCGCCTACAGGCCAGCCCGCCGGCTGATCGCCGTATACCAATTCATCAAACAATTCGGGAACTTTTTTAGGAGGCAAATCCTCATACATGTTCAGCTCTTCAATAATCACGCCTTTTTCTTTTTCAATTTCTTCAGTATTAAATACAGGATTACTATAAAGATCGGAGATGATATCAACAGCCCTGTCCAAAAATGCAGAACGAACTTTAGCGTAGTAGCCGGTATATTCCTGGCTGGTAAAGGCGTTGTATTCCGCTCCGATTTCGTCTAACTCGCCAGCAATATCCAGCGCTGTCGGCCGACGAATCGTCCCCTTGAAGCACATATGCTCCAAAAAATGGGAGAGGCCGTTAATATTTTTGGTTTCATATTTTGAGCCCGCTTCCACTAAAACTAAAATAGTAGCCGACAAGGCGCCGTCTTTTTGCGGAACAGTGACTATTCTTAAGCCGTTATCAAGAATTGTTTTGCGAAAAGACCTCATTAAGATATTTTTCTAAATTGATAATTTTGATTCGTTTCTGCCTCATTGAATCCCGCTCTCTGACCGTTACGTCGCCATTTTTATCCGATTCAAAATCAATAGTAACGCAAAAAGGGGTGCCGATTTCGTCCTGGCGGCGGTATCTTTTCCCGATGCTCTGTGTTTCATCGTATTCGCAGGCAAAATGCGAAAGCAATCCTTTATACACCTTTTTTGCTAATTTAGCAAGTTGGGGTTTTTTAGCTAAAGGCAGAACGGCTACTTTAACGGGAGCCAACCAATAAGGAAATTTAAGCACTGCCCTGACTTCATCTTTGACTGCTTCTTCTTTATAAGCCTCAAGCATAGCCGCTAAAACAGTTCTCTCCACTCCCCAGGTAGGTTCAATAACATGAGGCGGGTTTTTGAAGCCATGATTCTTCAAATCAAAATCGCCCCGGTAAGCCAAGCCATAAAGCTCCCCAGCGCCGAAGGGAAATTGATAATCAATATCCACTGTTTTTTTAGAGTAGTGCGCCCGTTCTTTCGACGGCACTTCGCGATACTTAATATTTTTGGAATTAATCCCTAAATCTTTAATCCATTTCTTCATCTCTTTAAGCCAGTGGTCAAAATGCTTTTGCCATTGCGCCGGCTCTATAAAATACTCTATCTCCATTTGCTCAAATTCTCTAATGCGGAAAATAAAATTTCCCGGAGTGACTTCATTGCGAAAGGCCTTGCCTATTTGGGCAATACCGAAAGGCAGTTTTTTCCTGGCGGTGTCAGAAACATTGCCAAAATTTACGAACATGCCCTGCGCCGTCTCCGGACGGAGATAAACGACACTGCCACCGTCCTCAACCGGCCCTAAAAAAGTTTTAAACATTAAATTAAACTGGCGGGGTTTGGATAATTCTTTGCCGCAATTAGGACAACTGCCGCCTTTTTTAATATGATCTGCGCGAAAGCGGCTCTTACACTCTTTGCACTCCACTAGTAAATCAGAAAATTCTTTCAAGTGGCCGGAGGCTTTCCAGACATCGGGGTTCATAATAATGGCGGTATCAATCCCGACAATATCATCGCGGCCTTGGACAAAACGACGCCACCACTCCTGTTTAATGTTGTTTTTAAGCTCCACTCCCAATGGGCCAAAGTCCCAAGAGTTAGCCAAGCCGCCATAAATTTCTGAACCGGGAAAAATAAAACCGCGGCGCTTAGCTAAACTAATTATTTTATCCATAAGATTAGAGGTCATAGATTGATTCTAACATTTTATTAATTTACCTTAACTCTGCCCTCGCCTCTGACCGTATTATCATGAGGCAACTCCGTGGTTATAGAAGCCGCGGTGTCAGACAAAGGCAAGCCGGTAAATTCATCAATAGCGATTAATTTTACCTCTCCAATAAGAGGTAAATAAGAACCATCACTGCCTAGAGGAGGAGTAGCCGATATCTGAAAAACCGCTTCGGCCGGACTGCCGATAATCCCTCTGGTGGCGGAAAGCCGGTCAACTTCCCAGACCACTTTGCGGTTGCTTGATTGGAAAATAGGGCTTTTGCCGGCGCTATTCTGAGTTGCGCTTAAGAACTCTACATTAGATGGCAAAACCGCTTCCACCACCACACTGCGCGCATCATTGGAGTAATTAATAAGCGACCAGTGGATGGTGTACTGGGTTGCCTGCCCAACTCTAGGGGGAAAAGGGCCGGAATTAACAATGCCGCTAGCCGCATCACGGAAAAAAGCTTCGGCTGTTAAATCTAGGCGGCCGGCTACTTTTATTTCCGAATCGGCCACAGTCACATTACGGCCGTCATCTGCCTGAACCTCGGCTTTTAAAATAAAATTCCTATCGCCTAAACGCTTAATAGGGTAGTCGTCCAGTAACCTTACCTCAAAAACAACATCTCCTTCGCTGGCAGGATTGTCAACAGAGCGGATGGCAATGCCATTTTTAAAATCGCCGCTATTAAGGTTAAACATCTCCCCCCTCAATTTCACCTGAAAAGAAACTTTTTTGGGACGGCCAGCCGATTGTTCTAAATAACTATAATTAACAGAGTATTTCAAAGCCTCTCCGGAATGGGCAACGTAATCGGAAACGCCATTAGCTTCAATATTTAAAGATAGAGGCGTTACCTGAATAACAACATCATTAACAGCTTCGGCGATAAGATAAGAGTGGCCGGATAATTCAGTAAAGATTTCAGTTTTAAAATTAAAAAAGCTGTTTTCTGGCCCGATGAGCCGCCCGAAAACAGAAAAATCGTTGCTGGATCCCCTTCTTAATCCGCCCAAACTCCATTTGTTGTTGCCTGAATCCGGTTTAATGGTCGCCTTTTCAAACTGAAAGGCGGGCGGGTATTCTATGGATAGATTAAGATTGTCCAGATCAAAATCGCTATTGTTAAGGTAGGATACTTTTAGTTCTACCTCTTTGCCGCTGGTTATTTTGTCCGGAGCCCTGACCTCTAATTCCAAAGCCGAACCCGCTAAATTAAAACTCCAAGACTCTTCTTTTTTGAAGCGAGAGCCGACAAGCTCTGGCAGATAGTCAACGCTAGCATAAATTTCATTGGAACTGCCGCCGGCCAAGGCCATGATATTAAAAGTTTCCTTGGTAAGGCTGCCAACCCCTAAATTGCCAACCGGCCGAGAGTCTAAAGAATCTTCTGCGGATTTGCCTAAAAAAACAAAACCTTCGGGCAGAGAAAGAGATATTTTAACGTCCTGAAAAACCTGATTGGAATCATTGCTGACAGCTAATTCTAATTGGAAAGGAACGCCGCTGGGCACGGAATCCGGACCATTAAAAACTATCTTGGGCCCACCATTGTCGTTGCTATACCAAGACAGGCCGAAAAAAATCAGCCCGGCTAAAATAATAATCGCTATGAAAGAATAGAGAAATTTAAGCATTTTTGCGGAGCGCAATTTGAGCAGTAGTACATAAGGTCGGATGCGCTAAATAAATTAGGCTTTCGCTGACAGATTTCGCATTGGGCAAACCGGGGGTCAAAGCCAAGAATTTTAAGCAATGAAATATAATTAAAATTAGCTGTTTTCATCGCGTTCTTGATATAAGACCATAATTGATAATCATTCTGCCCCTCAAGAGTCATTTCATTGACAAAACGAAGTAAATCTAGAGCTGGGACCAGTGTAGCAGACCGCCGCCAATTAGTAAAATTGTCAATAGTAAGAGCGTCCACTATCTGAAAATTATTTTTGTGAACCAGCCGTATCAATGACAGGCGGGGCGGTTCTAAATGAGCGTTTAATTTGGAGGTGATTTTGCGGGCGCTGGTGGCCTTAGCAATCACCTTGCCTAGTTCTTTGGTATAAAAGGACACCCTCGCGTCAAATTCGCCGGTCCCCTCTTTATCAAGAATAATAGCTTCGGTTAAATATTCCTGCATGCTCATTATTTTACATTAACTGTTATGAAAGTTATAACGATTTTATAAAAAAAATAGAGCCTCAAGCGAAAACGTGTTTCGCAAGAGGCTCGTGGGTTGGACGACAACCTGGCGTTGTGCGCTACGGGCGCGCGTGCGCTGGTGCGGAATAGCGCCGGATGTGCTTGGGCAGGTACTTCTCGGCAGTCTCTTTCGAGATGGAGAAACGAAACTGCTCCAGCCTGAAGTCCGAAACGGTGTAGCTCCCGTTGAAGTTCTGCGAGGAGTACGCCTCGTGGATGTCTACACCGCCGTCCCCGGGCTCGCAGGGTGTCGGGCGCTTCTCCGATTCCGGGATGGGACCCAGCGCTGTCTGGCTTAGCGCGCAAAAAAAATTCACATCGCTGCGTGTCCCCGCCATGAGGACGTCGCCATACTCAATGTCTCGGCCCGTCTCGTCGCAAAATAACGACATAACTATCTCCTTTCAAGATGCTGTCCTCGGGCTTCCATTGCGGAAGCCCATTGTTTGGCTGGTAAAAATGAATTGAGTTTCGTTTTGGTGCGCGGGAGAGGATTTGAACCTCCACGAGCCGAAGCCCACTACCACCTCAAGGTAGCGCGTCTGCCATTTCGCCACCCGCGCAATTTATTTTCCAGCTTTGGTCTCCGCCTTGACTTCAGTCTTATCCTCTTCTTTTATCTCCAACATCTTAGCTGAAGCAGAATCTAACTTGCGGCGAATCTGCTTAGCAGAAAGATTACGCAGATAATAAAGTTTGGCTCTGCCTACTTTCTTAGGAGAACTTAAAATCTCCACTTTACTGATACGGGGGGAATTAACCGGATAAACTTTTTCCACTCCCTCGCCCGCCACCACGGAACGAACCGTAAAAGTGGCGCCGATTTCCTTGCCATGCTTGCGCGCTAAAACCGTACCCTTAAAAGTGCTGATTCTCTGCTTGCCGCCCTCCTTGACCGCCTCCTGAACCTTCACCGAAGCGCCGGGTTTGATTTTATCCAAAATTTTCTCGCTAATCATAATTTAACTTACTGATAATAAACTATTTCTTTGAAAATAGCAATAATTTAGAGTAGAAAGGTTATATGAGGGTCTTAATAGATGTCCGATTGTTAGGCAAAGGCGGAATGTCCGGCATTGAGGAATATACAAAAAAACTGGTAAGCCATCTACTAGAAATAGACGCCGAAAATGATTACCTGCTTTTTTATTCCGGTTGGAGAAAAGGGCCTTTGCCTCAAGCATGGTTAGGCCGCCCCAATGTAAAAATAATCGGCTGGAAATATCCCAACCGCCTGCCCCTGCCTCCCATAGAATTACTGGTGAAAACGGATATTATTTTCAGCCCTCATATTAACTTTTTAAGGCACGGGGTTAAAACTCCAAGAGTTTTAACCATTCACGATTTATCATTTATCCATCATCCTTATTTTTTCTCAAAGAAGCATCGCCTTTGGCACTGGCTACAAAACTGCCGGCAACAGGCGGAAAAAGCCGCTGTTATCATCACCGATTCGGAATTTACTAAAAGAGATATTATTGAGACCTTGCAAGCGCCCCAAGACAAAATCAGAGTTGTTTATCCGGGCGTAAGCCTGCGCCAAAATTCGCCCGATACCAATCTACGCCCAACCCCAGAGCCATATATTTTATACCTTGGAACCATAGAACCGCGAAAAAACGTATTGGCGATTATCAAGGCTTTTAATCTTTTAAGGGTCTCTCTGCCGATAAGCTTGGTGCTGGCGGGACGTTTTGGTTGGCTTTATAAAGATGTGCTGGCGGCCAGAAACAAATCGCCGTGGCGCCAAGATATTATTTTCACCGGACCAGTTAGCGAGGAACAAAAGACGCAATTTTATAAAAATGCTTCGGCTTTCGTCTTTCCTTCTTTTTTTGAGGGCTTTGGCCTGCCGCCGCTGGAAGCCCAGCTTTGCGGCTGTCCGGTAATCGCCGGAGAGCGAACATCCCTGCCGGAAATTCTCGGCCCCTCCGCCTTGTTTGCCGACCCGTGGAGAGTGAACGATCTGGCAAGCCAGATAAAAAAAATTCTTACCGACAACCAATTAAAAAATAAACTGGTTGCGGCCGGTTATGAAAACGTAAAAAGATTCAGCTGGGAAAAAACCGCAAGAGAGGTGCTGGATATTTTTAAAAGATTTAATATTTAAATATGAAGGTGGTGATAGCGATAATTTTTGTGGTGGTTATGGGCGGATATATTTTCTATGTTGGGCTGAAAGAATTTGAAAATCGGGCGTTAACCTCCGCCGACAAAATATCCTTTAGTTTTAAAAAGGCCGGCTCTTCTTTACTAGGCTTCAACCCCGCCGAAGCCCTGTCTTACTTTCTGAAAATTAAAGAAGAAATAAGCCTGCTGCAGTCCCAACTGCCCGCTTTCACCAACTTCATACCTCTTTTAAGGGATTTGCCTCCGGTTTTTTCCAATATCAACGAATTAACCGAAGCCGCCAGCCAACTGACCGAGAAATTAGATTTTTTAAAAAGAGAGGGAGCGCAGCTGGTTATCAATCAAAAAGGGCCGGAGTTGATTAAAACGCTGGAAGCAATCAAAACCGACTTAAGAAAAGTGAACCGCCTGACCACAAACTTAAAAATAAAAGCGGCGGAGTTGAATTTTGATTTAGGAAAAGAAATCACCGGCATCAGCCACCAGCTTTATACCGCTGATAATTTTCTGAATTCCTTTATTGGTTGGCTTAAAGCCGATGAACCCCGCCACCTTGTAATTATGTTTCAAAATCCATCAGAGATAAGGCCGGCGGGCGGCTTTACCGGCAGCTTTGCCCACCTAACAATTGATAAAGGCAGTTTGATTAATTTGGAGGTTCAGGATATTTACGATTTTGACGGCCAGTTGAACGCTAACATCATCCCGCCTTATCCCCTGCAAGCCATTACCACCGACTGGGAGGCTCGGGACGCTAATTGGTTTTTTGATTATCCGGCCTCCGCTAAAAAATTCATCCAACTATTGGAGCTTTCCAAAATATACGAGGAGAGAAGGGTGTCTTTTTCTGGAGCGCTAGCTATTAATACCAATGTCATTAATGACATTTTAAAAATAATCGGCCCGATTGAGCTGGCAGACCGCCAGCTATCGCTGAATGATGAAAACTTTCTTTCGGAAATACAAAGAAATGTAGAGACGGAGAAAAATAAAAGCGTCCTTAAAGAAGCAACTCCTATACTTTTTGAAAAAATCGGAAAGCTGAGCGACGAGCAGAAAAAAATGCTAGCGGAAACAATCAAATTCCGGCTGGAGAACAAAGACGTGATGATTTACCTCAACGACCTTATCCTTAATAGCTACTTGAAAGATTTGCGGATAGGCGGCGAAATTATCACTCTAGCGGAAGATTTTTTCGGAGAATACTTGGCGGTAGTTAATGCTAATATTGCCGGCGGCAAGAGCGACGCTTTTATTAGCCAGAAGATAAAACTTGCCAGTCAAGTTGATAATTCAGGCGAGATAAACAACCAGCTGGAAATCACCCGCAAACATTCGGGAGAAAATGAAAAAGATGAGTGGTATCGCGCTCTAAACCAAAATTTTATCCAGTTACTAACGCCCCTAGGTTCAAAATTAGTAAGCATAGAAGGCGATGACGAGAAAATTATTAAGCCGGCAATTGATTATCAAGCTAAAAAATACAAAACCGATCCTGATATTAAAGAGATAGAAAACGGGGACGAGCAGTTTGGCAAGACATATTTCTCAACTTGGTTTAACGTGCCCGCCGGCAAAGAAAAAACGCTGGTTGCAACTTATAGAAACCCTAAGAAATTTGATTTGATTTCAGGCTTAGCAGAGCAAAAATATTCATTTATTTTTGAAAAGCAATCAGGGGTGGAGAGCGGTCTGGAATTTTCCATTGAGGCGCCGGCTGGATTTAAGTGGAAGGAGTCTGACTCGCCTGTTTTTTCTTATCAAAATATAAATATCCCTGGACGATTAATTGTTAATTTAACTCTTCAGTAAATAATTTAGGAGCAGTAATATCTATTTTTAATCGCTGGCCGTCTGGCGCAGTAAACTCTAATGATTGGGCATGAAGAAACATTCTCGGAGCTGATTGTTTTTTGGGCCCATATAGCTTATCTCCGACTATGGGATGGCCAATAGAAGCCAAATGGACTCTAATCTGGTGGGTGCGGCCGGTAAGAGGCTGGATTTCTAATAAAGAAAATTTATCTCCAAAAACTTTTTTTAGTTTATATTTAGTAATGGCCTCTTTGACCATTTTGGTCCGCCGACCGGCGGGTCTTATGTGGACGGTGCGTTTAATGGTGCCCATTTTTAAGCCAATGGGTTTATTAATAATCCCCTCCCTTTCTTTAGGGACACCATGTACCAGAGCAAGATAAGTTTTTTGAATCTGATGTTCCTGGAACTGCTTTTTAAAATACTCAAAAGCTTTTTGCGTGAGACAAACCAGAAGAGCGCCTGAGGTTTCCCTATCTAAACGATGGACGATGCCTGAGCGCTCTTCTGGATCGTCTCCGACGCTTTTAACTTCAGGATAATTTTTCACCAGCCAGTCAACCAAAGATTCTTCTTTTTTACCTTTAGCGGCATGAACTAATAAGCCGGCTGGTTTGCTCAAAACTAAAAACTGCTTGTTTTTATAAATGACTTGGGGATTTTGCATAGTGTGCGCCCATGAAGGATTGAACTTCAGGCCTCTTGCGTGTCATGCAAGCGCTCTACCACTGAGCTATGGGCGCAAATTATAAAAGCCCTCACGGGCTTATTTAACCACAATCTGAGTTGGGCATCAAATCATCACGAGATAAAAGCTGAAGACGACTATCCGGGTCTAAAACCCTAATAAATTCACTATGTTCAAGAGAATACGATAACTCAAACCGGACACGATCCCCTTCTGCCGGATAATAATTAGGAAGCGCATTTTGAGAAAAGAAATTCATGGGGCCAAATGCCGTTCTTATTGTTCCGGAGCGGCTGGAAAAACTATAGCTAACAATCACGCCTTGGTACTGATATGCCATCCCTCCTCCTTTCAAAGATCTATTAATAAATAACACAACCGCCCTATTGTTGTAAAGCAGAAAATTCTGCTATAATCACCACTACGGGCGCGTCGGATAGCGGCAATTCCGGCTGGCTGTAGACCAGCTGCCTTTATGGCTACGGGGGTTCGAGTCCCTCCGCGCCCACTCTACTCCTTCCTATTGTTGAGATGCCGGTTTAAAAAATTATCAAACCTCATCACCACTACTTTGGTTTTTCTTAAAGTTTTTTCAAAATTAGTGTTAAAAAAATGATCTATTTTAGCCAGAGGAAGCTTAGCTATCCAACGTTCAATATAGTTATAAATTTTAACCTCTTCGCCAGCTTCTTCTACGCGCGGCAAAGCCCGCGCCATCAGATAAATAAGCACGACCAAGCTTCCGATTAAAAATAACTGAAGAATAAAATCATACATGTAAAAATTTATTATAATTCGTATCTAATAAACCTATCTACCATAATATTCTCACCAGTCTTAGCGATTACACCCTTAATCAACTGCTCTATTGTTTCTGCTTCATTTTTCACAAACGGCTGGCTTAAAAGCCCGGCCACATCTTGCGGAGCCATAGCGGCAACGTGCATCGCCAACTCATGGGCCAACGAACGCAAAGGGTCGGAACGGGCGACAAAGTCGGTCGCACAGCTCAAGTCCACCAAAACTCCCACCCGATAGAT
>CAYJWP010000010.1:0-14712 GCA_964373915.1 uncultured Candidatus Saccharibacteria bacterium
TAATCGGCTCCCCAGCTAAACATTGCTTAACAAAGGTGGGTAAAACCATGCCATAGTTTGCGCTCTACCTCGGTCCGACGGTATTAAACAAACGAGCCACTACCGTTGGTAGTTTCTTCTCCCGCCAATAAGCCAGCGCCAAAAACTCATCTATTGCCTTAGAAAAGGCGTAACCCCATCGATAGTTATATGCAGAACCGTAAATCCTGTCATTGGTTTCTACAAAAGGAGTGTGGCCGTTCTTGCCATAGACTTCGGATGTGGAGGTGATTAATACCGGCTTTTTTTTATTATTAGCTAACTTTAAAATCAACTCGGTGCCTTGAATATTATTTTCCAGAGATTTCAACGGCTCGTCCATGACCACTTTTACCCCCACTGCCGCCGCCAAGTGGCATATATAATCGCACTGGTCAATTAATACTCTCAATAATTTTTCATTAAAGATGCTGTCAATTTCATAATAGAAGCTGGATTTTTTTGCTAAGTCCTTTATATTATCAAAACTACCGGTGGAAAGATCGTCTATCACAAACACCTCAAAGCCCTCGCTCAACAGCCGTTCCGCTAGCCAACTGCCGATAAATCCCGCTCCGCCAGTTATCAGAATTTTTTTATGCATACCTTAGATAAAAAAATAACTTTATCAGTATATTTTCTTCTGATAGTTTTAGCAACGCCTTTTAATCTTCATTGGGCGGTCATCGCCACTTTCTGGCTCTTCTCCGCCTATCTTTTTTGGATTTTAGAATATAAAAAGGGGAGTAAAGTTCAACCGCTGGCCACTGGCCACTGGTCACTGGTCAATAATATATGGCTCCTCCTCCCACTATCTGTAATCGTTATCACCCGCATCATCCCCTTTCTTCACTGGGGCGTAGCCAATCCCCTAGGAGCGGATGCTTTCGTCTACATTAAAGACTTTGAAGAATGTTTTGCTCTTTTAAAAAGCGGCGGTTGTCCCCGCTCCGTCCACGCTTTAACCAGTAATCTTCTTTACCTCTTTGGGTGGAACACTGGCTATGTTGTTTATTTGTTTTATATTATTCTCAATGTCTTCGTCGGATTAACCATCTGGCTCATCACCAAAGAATATTTCGGGCAAAAAGCCGCTTTTTTCAGCTTTTTGCTCTTTTCTTTGTCGGCTTCCCAATATCTCGCCTATTTCGCTTTTTACTGGAAAATGATGATAGCCGCAGGGTTAACAATGGTCAGCTTCTACTTATTAAGCAAAAAATCTTGGCTTGTGGTCCCTGTCGCCGGATTTATGGGATCACTGCACCTTATTTCCTTTATTCCTTTCGCTCTATCCTTAATTCCCTTGATTTTTTTTGGAAAAAATAAAAAATTCAACTTTTTTGCTGGTTTGGGAATCCTTCTCATTACTTTGTCAATTAAAGGAGAGGAATACATTGGCTACCTGCCTTTCTATGCAGAATACTACGGCAGAATCGTCAGTTTCGTTAAGGGGTACTCCTATGACCTTAAAGAGACATTATTGGGACATTTTATTGATTTCAGCACTTATCGCGGTTTAGTGCTCATATATTTGCCGCTAGCCCTTATCACTTTTGTCCGTTTAATAAAAAGCAAAAAAAATAATTATCTTGTTTTTTACTTTTTAATCAATTTAATAATGATTGTCTTTCATTTTATTTTTCAAAATCGCTTCATAGTGCTCCTAGATTTAACGGCTATAGTTTTTGCCGGACCCATACTTTCAGAATTCACCGAATTGTTTTGGAGGGAGAAAATAGGCAAATTAATAATTTTAATAATGTTTGCCGGCCTGCTTTCCGGCCTTTATTATCAAAGTTGGTTTGTAGAACCGGTTGCTAATGATTCAATAATAAAATATGACCCTGATTAAAATTATTTTTTCTTTTTATTTATTAATCCTGCCCGGCTGGTCTCTGTCTTATGTTTTTCTAAAAAATTTAAAATTGCTGGAAAGAATTATAATCTCCTTTGCTTTATCTATCACTGTCATCCCTCTGTTAGTTTTCTATTCCAATACGTTTGCGGACATGGAAATTAATTTCCGTAATGTCTTTGTGTTGATTGTATTGCTAATAGGAATTAATGGTATAGTAATCTGGCAAAGAGCTGTGGAAAAGTAAGAGTTGACTCACTATTAACAATGACTACAATAAAAAGTATATTAAAAAAATTTCATGTATAAAAGAATTTTAAACGGCCAGAGCGGTCAAGCAACAATCGGTCTTTTGATAATGGTTTTGTTTATCGGCGCTTTAGTGCTTTGGAATACTCCGGATCTTTCATTAACTAACAGGGTTGCTTACGCTTCCGGTGGAGGCGGTGGCGGAACAGATGTCATTGGCCCTGTCGGCGGTGGCGGTGGAGCCGATGCTCTTAGAATCTCTGTGGCGACCTTAACTAGAGTAGCTGGTTCTTCCGTAGTTGTTCTTACTAGTGGTGGAACTTCCGGTTTAACATCAGAAACAGGTTCTGTAGTAAATGCTGTATCTACAATAGTAAATAGCGGTCAGTTTGCTAGCTATCGTAACTTAGCTATCTCCGCCATAAGACAATTAACTATAGCTCTTATTAGCCACACTATTCAGATAATCAGTAAGAGAATAGTGGAGTTGTCGGCTTAATCCCAATTCAGGGTCCCACTCTGATACTCATTGACTCTGGTCTCAAAAAAATTCTTTTCTTTGCGCAAATCCATAATCTCGCTCATCCACGGAAAAGGATTTTTGGAGAAATAAACTTTGTCTAATTTAATCCTCTCCAATCGCCTGTCAGCGATGTATTCCACGTACCCCCTAATAGATTCCGCGTTCAAGCCCAGTATTCCGGTTGGCAGGCAGTCTTTAGCGTATTCACATTCCAATTCCACTCCCTTTTTAATATTGCCAACAATTTTTTTCTTAAAGTCATCTGTCCAAATTTCCTGATTTTCAGCGACTATCGTATTTATTAAATCCGCCCCAAAAGCTAAATGGACCGATTCATCCCGTAAAATAAATTGGAATTGTTCAGCTATTCCTACCATTCTATTTTGCCTCAAAAAAGAAAGCATCATTATAAAACCGGCATAAAAAAATATACCTTCCATAATCACATAAAAACCCACTAAGTCATGGACGAAGTTTTGAATATCTTTGGAAGTTTTGGTGCTGAAATCTGGATTCATCAGCGACTTAGTCATCTCTACTACAAAGTCGTCCTTCCTTTTAATGCTGGGAATTTTGACATACATGCTATAAACCTCTTCCGGATTTAAATTCAAAGTATCACAGCAGTAAATAAAAGTGTCGGTATGAATCGCCTCCTCAAAAGCCTGGCGCAGCAAATACTGCCGGCATTCGGGATTGGTAATATGTTTATAGACGGTCAGGACAATATTATTAGCCGTCAAACTTTCAGCGGTAGAAAAAAATCCCATATTCCATAAAATTAACCGCCGTTCTTCCTCGGTCAAAGCTTTGGGATTCTTCCACATCTCCACATCTTGCTGCATATTCACCTCCTCCGGCGTCCAGTTATTGGCCACTCCCGTTTTATAATAATCTCGAGCCCACTTATATTTCATGGGCAAAATTTTGTTGGGATCAGTCGTTGCGCAATTTAAAATTTTTTTTTCTTCAGTCATTTTACTGGCATGAGTCGCATATACCGCCATCACTGGTATGAATATGCTGTTTCTCTACTAATTGCGGTTCGTATTTCTTGTTGATGTCTAAAGTGCTCTTTTCAATCGCCGAAGCGCCCAAAGTTCTTAAGTAATAAGTGGTCTTCAAGCCCATACGCCAAGCATTAATATAAACATCGGACAAAAACTTTCCTGAAGTGGCGCTGCTAAAAATATTTATAGATTGGCTCTGGTCTATCCACTTGCCGCGGCGGGCGGCATGTAAAATAATCCAATAAGGATCAATTTCAAAAGCCTCTTTGTATTTAGCTTTAATATGATTAGGAATCTCCTCAATTTTTTGGATGCTGCCATCATAATGTTTGATTTTGTTGAGCATGTCCATATTCCACAAACCTATTTTTTTTAAATCCTCTATCAGATATTTATTAACAACTGTAAACTCTCCGCTGAAATTGGATTTTACGTAAATATTTTTGTAAATAGGCTCTATAGAGGGCAGACAGCCGCTGATATTAGCAATGGTAGCCGTTGGCGCGATCGCCATACAATTGGAGTTCCTCATGCCATTTTTTTGCACAGAATGCCTAACCTCCGCCCAATCAAGTTTCTCTCTCTGATCAACTTCTATCTTCTCCCCCCGCTCTTCTTCTAATAGCTTTATGGTGTCAATGGGAAAAATGCCTCTATCCCACTTTGAACCTTTATAACTTGGATAAGGGCCTTTTTCTTCAGACAACTCCGACGAGGTGAGCACCGCGTAATAGGAGATAAACTCCATAATCTCATCAGAAAAATCCACCGCTTCTTGGGAATTAAATCGCAAGTCCAATTGGAAAAGGGCATCCTGCAGACCCATGATTCCCAATCCCACGGGCCGATGCTTTAGATTGGAGTGCTCAGCCTCTTTGGTCGGATAGAAATTAATATCAATAACATTATCCAGGATTCTCATGGCTGTTCTTATAGTTTTTTGAAGCAAGTCCTTATCAAGCGAGGTTCCGTTAATGTGGGCGGGGATATTAATAGAGCCAAGATTGCAGACAGCCGTCTCCTGCGCCGAAGTATTGAGGGTAATCTCCGTGCAAAGATTGGATGAGTGGACAACACCCGCATGGTCTTGCGGTGAGCGGATATTACAGGGGTCCTTAAAAGTAATCCATGGGTGGCCGGTTTCAAAAAGCATGGTTATCATCTTCTTCCACAAATCTTTAGCCTTAACCCTTTTAAAAAGCTTAATCTGGCCCTCGGCGGCTTTTTTTTCATACTCTTGGTATTTTTCATTGAATTTTTTCCCGAAAAGATGATGCAGTTCCGACGCTTCGTTGGGAGAAATTAGAGTCCAGTAATCGTCAGCCAGCAATCTTTTTATGAACAAATCCGGAATCCAGCCGGCGGTATTGGTGTCATGAGTCCGGCGCCGGTCATCGCCGGTGTTCTTCCTTAAATCAAGAAACTCCTCAAAATCGTAGTGCCACGCCTCCAAATAAACGCAGGTCGCCCCCCGCCGCTTGCCGCTACGGTTGATAGCCGCCGTGGTAGAATCCACTATTTTTAAAAAAGGTATTACTCCCTGGCTGGGAACATTGATAGTTTTAATGAGCGCGCTGGTGCCCCTGATATTAGTCCAGTCATTGGCTATTCCTCCCGACCAGCGAGAAAGCTGGGCATTATCGCCGATACACTTGAAAATATGGCTTAAATCATCTTCAACGGTTGTTAGATAACAGGAGCTCATCTGTGGCCTATTGGTGCCAGAATGTAAAAGCGTAGGCGTAGAAGGCACATAAAGAAATCTGGAAATAATATTGTAAAAATTAACGGCGCGCTCCTCTCTGTTACGCGCCGGCTCCGCTAAAGCCACCCCCATCGCCACCCTCATCCAAAAATACTGGGGTACCTCCAAAATATTTTGTTCACTGTCACGTAAAAAATAACGATCGTAGAGCACTTGCGCTCCCATGTAAGAAAACAGCCCGTCATGTTCTATCTTTATTTCTTTGGCCAGATTTTCCAGATTATAATCCAGCATTCTTTTATCCAAGCGGCCCGCCTCAACTCCCTGCTTAACTTGCTTGGGAAAATTGTCCAGATAATGCTCCCTAAAACCCTTGTCAAATTCGTCCACCCCTAAAACTTCCTTATAAAGATCGTTAAATAAAAAACGCGCGGCTAAAGAAGAATAAACGGTATCAACCTCTAGCCTCCCTTTAATAGACATCAGCACCGCCTGGTTAATATCCTTGGTGCTAATGCCGTCATAAATATTGTGCTTACAGCCCTCAATAATCTCCTCTGTGTCTATTTTCTCAGAATATCCCTGAACGCAATTTTTCACCGCTTTTTCTATTTGGCCGATATCAAAAATAGCAATACTGCCATCCCTTTTTTTTACTTTAAGCTCACTTTTAACAATTCTGTCTAAAGTCTCCTTTTTCTCCTCATCCCTTATTTTCTGATGATCCCGACGGTAAATAATATAAGCCCGAGCCACCTCCAAAAAACCCGCCTCCAACAGCTTGGCTTCAACTACATCCTGAATATCTTCTACTCCGGGAACTTTCTCCACAAAATTCCTCTCCAATTCCGCAACAACGCTGTCGGTAATAGAAAAAACAAGGTCGCTGGTATATTCCGTCTTGGTGGCAATAAACGCCTTCTCCATCGCTCTCTCAATCCTCACCCGATCAAAGTCCACTATATTGCCGCTTCTTTTCTTAACTTTTTCTATCATAAATTAAAAAACCGCCCCTCTCTACATCTTCGGCGGTATTTTTAGAACGTCCATAATTCATTGTAGCAAAAGAAAAAGACGGCCTACGATAGAAGTTATCCACAGAAAATTAAGCGATCGCTAAGAACCTCTACCAGTGCTACTACCCATAACTCTTCCCGGAACGCACTTGGGTGTATCATATGGGACACCCTGAGCATCTTTGAAAGAATCGTCCTCTTCCTCTTCTAAAGTACACTCGCGAAACATAAACCCATAAGGAGTCCAATAAGTTCCGTACCTGCCCTCACATCTAACTGCCCATTTATTAATCTCACTGCCTCCGGCCGGAACAGACCTAGCCCCCTCTGTTACATATTCACATGTTTGAGCTATATCTTTTATATTTCTTAAAGGAGCACGGTCGGGACGACAGCCGTTGTTTTCCCATACACAAAAGGATGGGGATGAAGAGAAAATATCGGGATCATAATACTTGCAGTGGCTCTTTATCTGCGCAAGCGTGGAATTAGGATAAGTTTCCATATTGTTTTTGTCACAAAAATTACCCTTGATAGGACCACAAGTACCGATATTATCATCTCTGAGATTATAGTCATACTTATAAGTCCAAACACAACCCTTCTGTCTATTGCACTCATCAACGCCTAAAACGGTCATGCTATAGCAAAAACCAGATTTTTGAGGAAAATTTTCCATGTATATATCAGAGTTCGGGGGAGTTGGATTATTTACCACAAATGGCAAAGCAGGGGAGTCTTCTGGTAACACGGATGCCTGCGACCTTACTATTGGAGACAAAGCCCCCCACAATATCCAAAGCGCCAACCCTACCACAACCACCGCCCCCACAACCAATAGAGGATTCTTTTGGAAACTTTTATTTAAACTTTTCATATTTTATCCTCATCATTGTTTATATTATAACATCTTAAAAAAAATGATGGGGTAAGAAAAGTTATCCACACAAATACAAACACACAATTACAAACATACATTATATCAACCTTCACGATCGTGAAGGTTGATATAATGTAAAAATAAAGTCAAAATAAAATAATGCAAATAGAAATCAAAAAAGGGAAAAGAGCGGTAAATGGTGAGCAAATATTAAAAATCCTTGAACTAATTTATGATGGCACCGCAAATCTTTTAGATCACTTTTTAGTTATCGCCTTTTCTCCTTATTTTACAAGTTTGTCCGGATACGAATACCGATTAAGACAATTACACAAGGAACGCACAAGAATGGAATACACCGCCAAAGAAAAAATGAAATTTCATAACCTAATTCATCGGTTAAAAAAAGACAAATTAATTAAAAAAGATGAAAATAATTTTTCCCTCACTCCAAAAGGCCTTCAATTACTCAAATCTTTAAAAAACAAAATCTTGCCTTCCATTTACGAATATAATCAGAATGAAGAGGATTGTATTAAAATAATAACTTTTGACATTCCAGAGAAATACAGATCAAAAAGAGACTGGCTAAGGCGAGTTTTGACTAATCTAGAATTCGTTATGGTACAAAAGAGCGTTTGGTTCGGTAAATCAAAACTTCCCGAAAATTTATTAAATGATCTAAAAAAACTGGAAATGCTTCCCTATATTAAAATATTCAGCATAAATAAACAGGGTAATTTAGAAATGGATTAGTATAATAAAATTTATTTGTCTTTTCTTTTTCTCAAAAAGGCCGGAATGTCCCAGATTTCTGTGGTTTTTTTCTTAGTCGGGGGTTCCTCCTTGCCGCTCAATTCCCCTTCTTCTTTTTTAGATAAACGAATGATGGGATTGGTTTTTATCTTGGGTTCGCTGATTCTTACCTCATTTCTTTCTGTCATGCCATTGGCTAGTCCCGCCACTCCTTCATTAAACAAACTACTAGCTCTCATCTCGGTCGTTTTGGCGCTGGCGTTTGCGGCGCTAATGCCAAAGCCGGTAGCAATCAAAGTTACTTTTAATTTGCCCTGCTTGACCTTGCGGTCATAATAAGCACCAAAGATGACCCTCGCCGCCGGATCAATATTTTCCACTATCATCCGAGCCACATCATTAATCTCCGCCATTTTCATATCCCGCCCTCCGGAGACGCTAAACAGCACCCCCTTGGCGCCATCAATAGTCACCTCTAATAAAGGAAAATTTAATACTTGCTTTACAGCGTTTATCCCTCTGTCCTTTCCGATGGCCATACCTATCCCTACCAGCGCCGGACCGGATTCACGCATAATAGTTTTCACATCCGCAAAATCCACATTGATAATGCCTGGCATGGCAATTAATTCTGCTATACCCTGCACAGCGCTATTTAAAATACTATCAATGGCTTCAAACGCTTTGCTGATTGATGTATCCTTACCGATAATCTCAAATATCTTGTCATTAGGAATAATAATATGAGTATCCACCTTCTCTTTAATTTTAGATAAAGCTTCTTCCGCAATCCTGACTCTCTGCCCTCCCTCAAAAGAAAAAGGCTTAGTGACAACAGCGATAGTCAGAGCGCCCAATTCCTTAGCCACCTCTGCCACCACCGGTGAAGCGCCGGAGCCCGTCCCTCCTCCTAAGCCAGCGGTTATAAAAACAAGATCCGCTCCGCTCAAGGCCTCAGCTATCTCCTGCCGATTTTCTTCCGCCGCCAGCCGGCCTAATTCTGGATTCATTCCCGTACCCAAACCTCTGGTAGCAGTTTTGCCTATATAAATCTTTTTATGGACATCGCAAAAATCCAAATCTTGAGCGTCGGTATTAATGGCAATAAAATCAATCCCCCTGACAAACCTTTCCCTCATTCTGGAAATGGCATTACCGCCCCCGCCACCCACTCCGACAACCTTAATGATAGCCTTGTTTTTAAAGCCATTGCTATTGCCGTTGCCATTATTAGCTGGCTTCTTTTTTACCGGCTTTTTAGCCATAGACTTCAATTAATAATAAAATAGTCTATTGGCCCCTAATTTTCAATTGCTACGGCATAAAATAGTTGACCACGCTCCTTACCTTACCCAACCAAGCGCCGGGACTCTTTTTAATCTCCACCACACCTTCGCTTGCCCACATCAGCAAACCTAAAGCGCAAGCAAACTCTGGATCCTCTATCTGCAAAGCTAGTTCACCGTTGGCGATCTCCATTGAGGTTACCTCCGGAATGCCTATCTGAGCCGGCAAACGCAGCTCCTGATTTGCTAAATCCGCCAATCCCGGCATCTTTGCCCCGCCGCCAACCAAAACCACTCCTGCCGGCAATTTACCCGAACGATCTATTTTTTCCAGTTCTTTATTTACATGATCTAATATCTCCGTCAATCGCGATTCAATAATCTCCGCCACAAAGCGCCGGGTCGGCATTCCCTTGGCGCGAGGGTCGATTTTTTTTAATTCAATCACCTCTCTTGCCCGCATATCTCTGGCTAGTGCCGCTCCAAAAGAGAATTTAATGGCTTCAGCCGCTTCTACCGCCACCTTTAGCCCCAGAGCCAGATCATTAGTGATATTGCCGGCGCCGAAAGGAAACATAGCAGAGTGAATTAAGTTGTTATCTTCATAAACGCTTATTCCGGTAGTGCCATAACCCAAGTCAATCACCACCACGCCTAAATCCTTTTGATTTTTGTTAAGCACGCTTCTGGCGCTGGCCAACGGCCCAAAAATCAAACCCGCCACCTCGCCTCCATTAGCTTCAACGCACTTGGTCAGATTTTTAATCGCAGGAGAAAAAGCGTCTACTAAAAGAACATTAGCCTCCAGACGATTGCCTATCATTCCTAAGGGGTCTTTAATCTCCCCCACCCCGTCCACTACAAACTCGCGAGTGATAGAATGAAGAATCATCCTGTTAGGAGGCAGCTTAATTGCCTGCGAAGCTTGAATGACCCGGTCAATATCGTCTTGGCAAATCTCATAATCAGCCCTTGAAACAGCTACTATGCCCCTTGACGACTGAGCTCTGACTTGGACGCTACCCGTGTTTAAAAAAATATTATTATGGGCGCCCGGAAAAGACTTTTTAATTTCGCTTAGTATTTGGTTGATGGTGCTTGTAGTTTCCGGCAAGTCGTCAACCATGCCTTTGCGTATGCCTCGAGATGGCATTTTTAAAATCTTAATCAGGGAGAGCTTGCCCCCTTTTTTAATCTCCGCGATCGCCGCTTTGGCGGTAGAGGAGCCGATGTCCAAACCAACTAAAAAATTTTGCGCCATAACTCCTGCTCCTTTTGGTTCATTTTTATTCTATCACCTTCTTTTTTATGGTCATAGCCCAAAAGATGCAACAGACCGTGGATTAACATAAAAGACAGGTCCTCCTTATTTTTTTTTATAAAATCCGGACTAAGATAAATTTCTCCCAAACTCTGAAAATTCTTGATTTCTGGCCGAGGAAAATTTTTAGGCGTCAAAAAAGATTTGACATTAAACTTTTCATTAACTAGGTAAATTTCCACATATTTACCCTTTAATTTCAGCAGTCTATCCAGCTTGCCTAAAACTCCGGCAATCAAACCAGAGTCTTTTTTAAATTTTTTATCTAAGCAAAAAATGACCTTTTTCATAGGTGTTGTTATTATAGAAAAATAAATTCGGATTTCAAAATCCTAATAACAAAAACCAAGATTTTCGTTATTGGGATCCGATCTTCCTCTTAATAATCTCCGCCACCACCTTGCCATCAGCCTGCCCTTTTAATTGAGCCATAACCTCTCTCATCACTAAGCTAAAATCCTTTTTCTCCACACCAGCCAAAATCTCATCGATTTTTCTCTCAACTTCTTCCACGCTCAACTGCTCGGGAAGGTATTGCTGAAGAATAGCCAGCTCTTTATTTTCTTTTTCCGCCAGCTCCGGCCGTCCGCCTTTATTGTAAAGCCCGGCGGCCTCTTTCCTCTTCTTGACCTCGCGATTTAAAATCTCCAAAACTTCTTCGTCGCTCAACTCCTCGCTCTCACCTTTGCCTCGTTTTTCTATAGATTTATTTTTAAGGGCAGCGTTGACACCACGAAGCACCTCCACAGCAAAGCTACCACCGCTTTTCATGGCAAGTTTAAGATCGTTATTTATTTGATCACTGGTCACTGGTCAATTTTTACAATATTCCCATCTTTTTCGCCTGCCTCACCTCTTCTTTTTTGAACTCTCTATGCAAGGCGGAAAACCTCCTTTGCCTTTTATTCATTGGCCGAGAGTGAAATTTCCTCTTTTTACTCTCCTTTAAAACACCGCTTTGTTTTATTTTTTTCATAAAGCGGTAAAGGTGGGAGGTGGAAGACTCTCCCTCTTTTTTTCTTACTTCTAGCATTTTTATTTAAAAATAGAATGAATTGATCCGCCGCCATCGCTTTCATACCTGGGAATAATATGAATATGAAGATGGTCAATGGCTTGTCTGCTGATTCTACCATGGTTAATGCCGATAGTAAAGCCTTGAGGATTGAACTGCCGTTTGAGCTTTTCTGTGATTTTTTTTACCGCCAAAAAAACAGGGCCGATTTCATCCTCCGGCAAATCAAGCAGATTCTCCGCATGAATTTTTGGCAAGACTAGGGTGTGGCCCATCGACAGGGGATGCGCATCACCCACTGCTAAAGCATTATCATCTTCATAAACCACCTCCGAAGAAATTTCTTTTTTTATTATTTTGCAAAATAAGCAATCCATCCTCATTTAAGCTTCCTCTTCACCTCCGCCACAAATTTATCCAAAGGCACAGTCTCCTGGGCGCCTGACTCCAAATCACGAATAATAATAGAACCCTCAAACGCCTCCTTTTGTCCAAAAATTAAAGCCAAAGCCGCTCCCTCTTTATCCGCTTGTTTCAGCTGGGCCTTTAACGAATCCTTGCTTAACGCCTCTTTTGTCTTTATGCCTGCCTTTCTTAATTCTTCAATTAAAACCAAACTCTTTCTTTTGGCTACACTGCCTATATGGATAAGGAAAGCCTTGGCTTTCTGCCTGGCCAGCGGCTTAACCTCCCTAACCTTCATCGCCGCTATCAATCGCTCCATGCCAGCGGCGCCGCCAACAGCCACAGTCGGCCTGCCGCCTAGCTGTTCTGCGAGATAATCAAAACGTCCGCCACTTGCTAAAGCAGAATCAAAACCCTCGGCAAAAATCTCAAAAACGGTTCTATTGTAATAATCAAGGCCGCGAACTAAGCAGTGGTTTAAGGTGTAAGGAAGCTGTAACTCATTCAAAAATTCAAGCACCGCCTTAAAGTGAGTATTACAAATATGGCATAAATTATCTAAAATAGTCGGCGCTTCCTTGATACAGGCCTCACATTTTTTATCTTTACAGTCTAATAAACGCAAAGGATTGCTTGACAAACGGCGCCGGCAATCCCGACAAATATCCTTACTCTTAAAATATTCAACCAACCGACGGCGATAATTGGGCCGGCAAGTTTTACAGCCGATAGTATTAATCTGAATGTCCAGCTTGGTGATTTTTAATCCCTCTAAAAGCCGATAGCACGCTAAGATAATCTGGGCATCATAAACCGGATTATTATCTCCTCCCAAAACCTCAAACCCCGCCTGATAAAACTGGCGAAAGCGGCCCTCCTGCGGCTGTTCGTGGCGGAACATCGGACCTAAATAATAAAGCTTGGCTGGCTGAGGCATGTGGCTTAAGCCATGTTCTATATAAGAACGAACAACGGGCGCCGTCCCTTCCGGACGCAAAACCAAACGATCCTTGCTCGCCTTTACAAAAAACATTTGCTTTTCCACAATGTCTGTCGCCTGACCTACTCCCTTTTCAAATAATTCAGCTTTTTCAATCAGGGGTGTGTCTATCCTCTCAAAAGAATAATATTCCGCCAACGATTTAACTTCATTCCTTACCCTATCCCAAAGCCACTGGTCTTGAGGCAGAATATCGTGCATTCCCTTGACGCTTTGAAAAGAAACTAAGCGCTTTTTACTACTCTTCTTTTTTGAGCTCTTCATATGCTGGTCTTTCTATAACTTGAGCGCGAGCGGCCGGCAGGAGGCGGGTCTTGACCAAACCGATGATATTTTTAATAGGCACCGCCCCCCAGTTACGGGAATCATAGCTATGAAAACGGTTATCCCCCATAGCAAAAATCTCGCCGTCGCCTAATACTATATCACTCCGGCCAATAGTGCTACCGTCACGCAGATAATCTTCTTTTATCATCTTGTCATTGATAAAAACCTGGCCGCCGTTAACCACAATCCTATCTCCGGCAACGCCCATAATCCTTTTGATATAAAAAAGTTTGGGATTAAGCGGGTAGCGGAAAACAATGACGTCTCCCCGCTCGGGCTCCTTGAAACGATAGCTTAATTCATCCACCAAAACATAATCGCCATCAATGAAAGAATATTCCATGCTGGCGCCGCTGACCAAAAACGGCTGGACAATAACAGCTCTGATTAAAAAAACAGTGATGGCGGCAATCAGCACCACCTCCAAAACCTCCCAAATACTAAAAATAAAACTCCTCATTCAAGATAATTCTACTATGTTAGTGACCAGTAACCAAGCTCCGGTAACCATTGAGTAATAAATCAAAAATGCTAACTACTTTTTGCTTTTGCGCTTCTAATTATAGCAGAAAAAATAAGATTTAATTCTTGGGCCTCCTGCCACAATTCCGTTGCTCTATTTTTGCAATTAGGCACAGCCTTAATCATCATCCTTATCCAATGCTTGGTCTCTTTAGCTTCCTTGTTAGCAATAGATATCTTATTTATAAAATCCTTTTTAGAACTAGCCTCGTTAGCTTCGCTATAATTAGCTCCTATTGAAGTTCCCGATCTCACCAGTTGGCTAATAAGATGTGAAGTTATTATATTTTGAGGAATACTCTGACAAAAAACAATAATACCTTCTCCCATCTTAGCCGTTCTTTCAATTAGGCTTTTATGTTTAATATTGGAATTTGATTGGTCACTGGTCATTGGAATTTTCTGATTAATTTTAAGAAATGATTGTAAATTGAAAATTAAAAATTGTAAATTGTTTAATGTTATACTGTTAAATATGGACAAAAATATTAAACTAATCATAGGTCTCGGCAATCCAGATAAAGAATACGAAAACACCTATCATAATATAGGAAGTCAATTTATTAACTTCCTCCACAAAAACAAGAAACAAGAAACAAGAAACAAGATATTAGTGGAATCACTTGTATTTATGAACAAATCCGGCCTATTTGTTAAGGAACAGTTAAAAAAAAGCGGATTGAAGCCGGAGAACCTGCTGGTAGTCCACGACGACTCGGACATTATTTTGGGCAATTACAAACTTTCCTTCGGCCGAGGTTCCGCCGGCCATAAGGGCGCGCAAAACATCATTGACCAGCTCAAAACCAAAAACTTCTGGCGCC
>CAYJWP010000011.1:0-14612 GCA_964373915.1 uncultured Candidatus Saccharibacteria bacterium
AATTATAAATTAAAAATTAAAATTGTGTTCACTCGCAAGATAGGCATAGATTTAGGAACGGTTAACACCATTGTTTTTGCCGAGAACCGCGGCTTCATTATCAATGAACCGACCATCGTAGCCTTGAGCATTCCCGATAATACCGTGCTGGCGGTCGGAAAAGAAGCCAAGGATATGGTTGGCCGCACTCCCGATGATATTATTGCTTACCGACCGCTCAAGGATGGGGTAATCGCTGACTACTATATAACTCGCGCTATGCTTCATTATTTTATAGCTAAAGCTGTGGGCGGTTTTAATTTTTTCAAACCGGATATTGTTATTTCCGCTCCGGCCGGCATCACTCCCACCGAAAGGCGGGCGGTAGTTAATGCCGCCAGGGAGTCTGGCGCTAAAAATGTCTTCATCGTCAAAGAGCCGATTCTTGCGGCTTTGGGCGCCGGCATTCCTATCAATTCCTATTCTGGCAATATGATTATTAATATCGGCGGCGGCACCTCCGAGGTAGCCGTTATTTCTTTAGGCGGTATTGTTTCTTGGTCTAGTTTGAGAGTTGCAGGCAACAGATTTGATCAGGCGATTATTGATATTATTAAAAAGAAATACTCACTTTCTATTGGTGAGCAGACGGCCGAGGCTATTAAGATAAAGATTGGAGCCGCCCTGCCCTCTAAAGACAAATTAGAGATGGAAACTCGCGGCCGCGATCTTATCTCCGGCTTGCCTAAGGACGTGATGATTGATTCTAATGAAATTGCTGAAGCCCTCAATCCTCATTTAATGGATATCGCTACTGCCGCCCAAAGCGTTTTTAACAATACGCCTCCGGAATTAGTGGCCGATGTTATGGAAAAGGGGATTATTATTTCTGGCGGCGGCGCTAACTTGCGCTACATAGATGAATTTTTCAAAAGGATGTTGGGGGTGGAGGCTTATGCCGCCGAAAATTCTCTTTTTTGCGTGGCTAAAGGCGCCGGTATTATTCTTAACCACTTAGATAATTATAAAAGAACACTGCTCAATAAAAGATGATTTTAGAAAGAATATTTAAAAAATTAATTACGGAGGGGAAGTTAGCCCAAGGCTACATTCTTTTCGGCAAACCAGATTATGCCCTTGTTCAGCGTCTAGCCAATTTTTTAGAAAATGGTTTATGGGAAAATTCCTTGGCGCCACTGATTGATTTTCAATTGGTTTCCGCCGGCGATAACGGAAGTATAGGCATTGAAGAAATAAAATCTGCTAGCCGTTTTTTGTGGCAGACGCCCCTTAAATCTAGTCGGCGCACGCTGGCTGTCAGCCAAGCGGACAAACTTACGCCTCAATCGCAAAATGCTATTTTAAAAATATCTGAAGAGCCGCCGCGCCAGAGTTTGATATTTTTGTTGGTGAGCGATCCCGATATTTTAGTAACCCCTTTAGCTTCTCGTTTTCAAAAAATTTATTGCCATCAAGGAAACCGGCAAGAATCAGCCACGGAAATACCATCCGAAGTAAAAATCTTTCTGGCATCCAGCTTTGCCCAGAGGCGTGATATAATAAAAAGCATTGTTGATGATGATTTGCTTCTGGCTAAGTTCGTTGAGGGAATGATGTCGGAGTTAGAAAAAGATCCGGTTAAAAACTTCAGCGCTTTGAAAAGCTTAATCCATCGCTGGAGTTTAATCAGCCGTTACAATACCAACAAAAAACTGCAACTGGAATCATGGACGCAATCTTTAACTGGTTAGTGATAATTTTTTTATCGGGAGTGTTTTTATATTTATTGCCAATAGTATGGAATTAGAAATTAAAAATCTGGAAAAAGGATTAGATGATGTTGCTTTGAGATTTAAGGAGGAGGTCGCTGGCATTCGCGGCAACAGGCCGACCACTAAATTAGTTGAAGACATTAAGGTTGATTATTTTGGCCAGAAACTGCCTATTAAACAGCTGGGCTCCATCAGTGTCGTTTTGCCGCGAGAAATTCAAATCAGCGTCTGGGATGGGGGAGCGGTGGCGGCGGTGGCCAAAGCTATTGAGTCCGCTTCTATCGGAATCAATCCCAGCGTTCAGGGCAACTTAATCCGCGTCAATTTGCCGCCCCTTTCCGAGGAACGGCGCAAGGAACTGATTAAGCTAGTCGGTTCTCTGGCTGAAAAATACCGCATCCAAATCCGCTCTCTCAGGGATGATTACAATAAAAAAATAAAAAAAGCCGAAAGTGAGGATGAGATTAACGAAGATGATAAATTTAAGTTCCTGGGGCGTATTCAAAAGGCGGTTGATGCCGCTAACGGCAATATTGAAAATTATCTGGGAAATAAAATAAAAGAAATAGAGTCATGATTTCTATTATCTTTGTCATCATCGGCCTCTCCTTATTAGTTTTGGTCCATGAGTGGGGGCATTTTCTGGCGGCTCGCTATTTTGGTCTGTTGGTAGAAGAATTCGGCATCGGCTTTCCGCCGCGCCTTATCAAAAAGAAAATCGGCGAGACTCTCTACAGCTTAAACGCCATCCCTTTGGGCGGTTTTGTGAAAATTTATGGAGAAAATGCCTCGTCGGCAGGCAACTTCAATCATCCGGAAAAAAGTTTCGCCCACCAACTGCCATGGAAAAGGGCGGTGATTATCTCTGCTGGCGTTTTGATGAATTTTATTTTTGGCTGGCTGATAATTTCTTTTGTTTTTTTTATCGGCTCGCCCTCGCTGATTTTAGTTGATTTGGTTAAAGAATCCGGACCGGCCTTTGCCGCTGGTATCAGGCAGGGCGATAGAATTCTTGGCTGGGAAAAGGCGGATGATTTAGTTGATTACATCAATATCAATCAAGGCCGAGAAATTGATTTGGCTGTTATTAGGGATGGAGAGGAGATTAGTTTTACAGCAAAACCTCGCCTTAATCCGCCAGTTGGTGAGGGTGCTTTGGGAATCGGCTTGCGGGATAGCGGCATTCCCAAGCACGGATTTTTTTCCGCTCTAGGCAATGGCTTTGTTGCTTCTGCAGCTATTATCGGCGCGGTTTTTTATGGCTTGTATCAAGCGGTTTTCTCTCCGGAAAATGTTCTGGGGCCGGTGGGCATCTTTGGGGCGGCAGTGGATACCGGCGAGCTGGGCATCATCTATCTTTTTCAGTTTCTTGCTCTCATTTCTCTTAATTTAGTAGTGCTTAATATCCTGCCTATTCCTATTTTAGACGGCGGCCGCCTGCTTTTTATCATCATGGAAAAAATCCGCGGCAAGCGCCTTTCTCTAGAAACAGAAAACCGCGCCAACGCTCTCGGTTTGGCTTTTCTATTGACGCTGATTGTTTTGATAACCATTAAAGATGTGGCGGGATTGCTGTGAATAGCCTCTGCCTCTTTTTCGCCAGCTGGCAGATGCTATAATAAAAACTAATGAGATTTAAGTGGCTGTTGCTGTTTTTTATAGCGACTATTTATTTTTTATTATCTGGAATTTCTTATACTTACGCTTTGGATCCTAAAGCTGGTTGCTCTTGTGATGTTGGAGCCGGAACCTGTATCTGTGATGGGCTGGTTATTCGGGAAAGAGTTGGTGGTCGCTCAGGCGGCGGCGCGCCGCTTGTGCTGCCAGATAAAAAAATCAACTTCTAATTCTAACTTAAACTCTCACTTCCAGACGATCGTCTGGAAGTGAGAGTTTTTTTGTAACTTGCTTTTTTATGGGCTGAATTTACAATAAAGGCATTATGCTCCAATCCCAACTTTTCACTAAAACCTCTAAAAACTTTCCTAAAGACGAAGAGTCGGTTAATGCCAAGTATTTAATTCGCTCCGGCTACATTGCCAAATCTTCCGCCGGCGTCTATTCCTATCTGCCTCTCGGCTGGCGAGTGTTAAATAACATCAGCGACATTGTCCGTGAGGAGATGGACGCTATCGGCGGGCAGGAGGTGCTTTTTCCGGCGCTGATTGCCAAAAAATACTGGCAGAAATCCAATCGCTGGCAGGTGCCGGTGATATATAAGATTAAGGAGAGTTCGCCAGCTGGCGGAGAGTTTGGCTTAGGCTGGACTCACGAAGAGGTAGCGGCGGCAGTGGCGGAAAATTTTATCCGTTCCGATAAAGATTTGCCAGTTGCTTTTTATCAGATTCAGACCAAGTTCCGGCAGGAACCACGCGCTCGAAGCGGCCTTTTGCGCACTAAAGAATTTTTAATGAAGGACCTTTATAGCTTCCACGCTTCCGAGGCCGATCTAAATAGCTTCTATAAAAAAGTAGAGGGCGCCTACAAAAAAATATTTAAACAGCTCTCCTTGCCGTTTAAAATTGTTGAAGCCGGTGGCGGGGATTTCACCAAAGAGTACACTCATGAATTCCAAATCCTTGTGAAGAGCGGCGAGGATACTATTTTTTATTGTTCGAAATGTGATTTTGCCCAGAATAAAGAGATTGCCAAAATTAAAGAAGACGGCCAATGCCCCAACTGCAAAGGAACTATAAAAATGTCCCGGGCGATAGAGGTGGGCAATATTTTTAAGCTGGGAAAAAGATTTTCTCCGCCGGCGGGTGGATGGCTTATGGCCTCTTATGGCTTTGGCCCCTCGCGGGCAATGGCGACTATGGTTGAAGTTCATCACGATGATCGCGGCATCATTTGGCCAGAGGCGGTCGCGCCTTTTAAGTTTCATTTATTGGCATTAGGAAAAGTTTCTGGTTCCAAGGTCTACAATGATTTACAAAAAGCTGGCGTTGAGGTTTTGTACGACGATAGAGATATTTCTCCGGGAGAAAAATTTGCCGACGCCGATTTAATAGGTATTCCTTGGCGGCTGGTAGTTAGTGAAAAGACCGGTAAGAAAGTAGAGATTAAATCAAGAAACTCTCAAACATTAAAATTAGTTACTTTAAAAGAGCTCCCGAAAACTTTATAAGCGGTTGATTATATTAATCGGAATAATTAGAATGATTAGGTTTATTTCCTATGAGCCTTCTCAATTTTTTTGCTAAAGATGTCGGCGTTGATCTTGGCACGGCTAACTCTCTTATTTATCTTGCCAACAAAGGCATAGTGGTCAACGAATCTTCTATTGTTGCTGTCAATAACAAAACCGGCCAAGTTTTGGCTGTTGGGCATGAAGCCAGAAAAATGCTTGGCCGTACCCCCAACCATGTTGATATTATCAGGCCTCTGATAAATGGCGTTATTTCCGATTTTGAGATGACACAGGAGATGCTTCGGTCTTTTTTTAAAAAGGCGTCATCAAGCGGGCTGTCTGGCTATCGGATGGCTATTATTGGAGTGCCCGGCAACCTAACCGAGGTTGAGAGAAAATCGGTTGAAGATGCCGTCATCGGCGCCGGAGCCGGTAAAGCTTTTTTAATAGAAGAGCCATTAGCGGCAGCTTTGGGCGCCCGTCTGCCTATTAATGAACCGACTGCCAACATGATGGTGGATATCGGCGGCGGCACCACTGAAATAGCTATCATCTCTATGGGAGGCACGGTTACTTCTAAGAGTTTAAAAATTGCCGGCGACCGGCTTAATCATGATATTATTCGTTTCGTTCGGGATGAGTTCCGATTGGTTATCGGCGAACCCAGCGCCGAGGAGTTAAAAATGAATATTGGTTCGGCGGTGCCTCTGGATGATAAGCTAGAGATGACGGTTCAGGGCAGGGATTTGGCAACTGGCCTGCCTAAGGAAATAATCGCCAAGGACATTCAGATTAGAACCGCTATCATCCGTTCCCTGAAAACCATCGTTGAGGCTGTTAAAGAGGTTCTGGAAATAGCGCCTCCCGAATTAGCTGGAGATATTCTGCGCCGAGGCATTTATCTTTGCGGTGGCGGCAGTTTACTTAAGGGCATTGACGAACTGATTTCCAGCGAGCTTTCTGTAACCGTTAATATTGTTGATGATCCTTTGACTTGCGTGGTGCGCGGCACCGGCGTGGCGATTGAAAATTTTAAGCAGTATTCATCAATCTTAAGCCGGCCCTTGATACCGAAAGATATCAAAGTTTAACAATGACCAATGAAATATTTTATCGCAATAATTTTGTTGTTCTCTCTTTGGCTCTTTGCCGGTAGTTTTATTGTTGAAACTAAAGATACGGCCGTTTTTGGCTTTAGCCAGATACTTCTCTGGCCTAAATGGTGGATTAAGGGTCTTTTTAATCCGGCTATTAAATACAAAGCAGTGGAATCTTTGCGTCTGGAAAATGAAAATCTTAAGGCCAAGATTTTTGAATTAAACCAAAAACAGGGGCTGGCCGCTGATGGCGATTTTTTAATAGCCAGAATCCACGCCCACTATCCCTTTAACGATAAAAGTTCTTTTAGTATTGATTTGGGCAGTGATGATGATATTAAAAAGAACATGGTTGTGACTGCCGGCCCTAATATTCTTTTAGGGAAAGTAGAGGAGGTTTTTTCTTCTTATAGTCTGGTTAAAACTATTTTTAGCAGTGATCAGAAATTGCCCGTCAGAATAGGCGAGAGAGGTGTTGAGGCCCTTTTAAGCGGCGGGTCAAATTTAAAAGTAGCTATGATTGCCAAAGACAAAAAAATAACTGATGGGGAAGCCGTCTTCTCTGCCAGTAAAGATTATCCCTATGGCCTGAAAATAGGGGAGGCGGAAAATATTCAGCAAGGGCTTTCCACAGGAGTTTTTCAAGAGGCCGATGTTAAAGTGCCGTATAATTTTCGTGATTTAACCGAAGTATGGCTACGCAAATAATTTTGGTTTTATTAGCTTCGTTCTTACAAGCTACAGGTTTAATTTCTGTTTTTGGAATTAAACCCAATCTGCCGTTGGCTGTTTTAATGCCTTTAATTTTTTGGATAAAGGATTGGCGGTGGTTTGCTGTTTTATCTTTAACAGCCGCTTTTATTATAAAATTGCCGGTCGGTTGGGAGTGGCCGACAGCGATTTTTTTGGCAGTGGTAGCAACTTCTTATTTTATAAAAAATATTTTGCCTTGGCAGCCATGGTTTAATAATCTGGCGTTACTAGCGGCCGCCACCGCGCTTGTAAACTTGCTTATTCAGGGCTTGTCATCCTTTTTTCTTTTAGAAATTATTTTAAATTTAATTATCGGCGTCGCAGCTTTTATTTATTTTAGCGTTTATTATGGCCAAGCCAGAGCTTAATTTTGAAGATGTTACTCTTGATGACTGGGCTGGTAATCTTAGCCGTTTAGAAAAACCTATATCTCAAAAAATTTTTTGGGGGATTTTAATTTTATTTTCAATAATAATTTTTATTGCCCTAACCAGAACTTCTTTTTTAATTATTAATAAAGGTTCTTTTTATAAAAACAGAGCGATTACCAACGCCAATAAAGAAATCAGGATACCCACTAACAGAGGCATCATAACGGATCGCTTCGGCCAGCCGCTGGTTAAAAACATTCCCACTTTCAGTGTTGTAATTAATTTGGCTGAATTATTCAGAAATCAGGAAAATATTTCTGTGGAATTAACCAAGATGGCTGAAGCGTTGAATAAGCCGGTAAGTTTTTTGGAAGAAATTATTAAAAAAGCCGATATTGAAAGAAACAACATTATTATTATTGCTCCGGATATCACTTTAGAACAGGCCATTAATTTGCGAGCTCTGCAAATATCCTCGTTAGAGGTTAAGGATGATTATCGTCGCCAGTATATTGACGGGCCGATGTTCGCTCATCTTTTAGGCTATACCGGCGTAGCGGAAAAAGGGGACGCTATAGTGGGCAAGGCTGGTTTGGAGGCCGTTTACGACAAAGAATTAAGAGGAGAAGATGGAAAATATATTGTATACAGGAATGCTACCGGTGATGTTCTTGAAGAAAAGACGACGCAGAAGGCCAAGCCCGGCTATCAGCTTAACACCACTATCGACGCTGATTTTCAAAGATATTTTTATAAGCGTTTTCAAGATGGATTGTATAGTCTTAACAGAACTTCTGGCGTTGGCTTGGCGCTCAATCCTAAAACAGGTGAGATTCTAGCCTTATTAAGCTTTCCTAGTTTTGATAACAACCAACCAGCTAAATACTTAACCGCTGATAGCCAGCCTCTTTTTAATCGCGCCATCTCCGGAATTTATAGTCCCGGCTCCGCTATCAAACCATTAATAGCGCTGGCAGCTCTTAACGAGGGGGTGGTTACTCCCACTGATTCTTTTTATTCCCAAGGATATCTGGAATTGCCTAATCCTTATTTTCCCGACAAGCCTAGCCGTTTTTTAGACTGGAAAGCTCATGGATATGTTGATCTTTATTCGGCTCTGGCTAAGTCCAGCAACGTTTATTTTTATATCGTCGGTGGTGGTTGGGGAAAGACTAAGGGGTTGGGGATAGACCGCTTGCGGAAGTATTGGGAAAAATTTCAGCTGGACAAAAAAACAGGCATTGACCTCAATGGGGAGAAAGAGGGTTTTTTCTACGGGCCTGAGGAAAAAGAAAAAAAGCTAGGGGAGATATGGCGTATCGGCGACACTTACAATGTCAGCATCGGGCAGGGCAACCTAGCTCTTACTCCTTTGCGTCTTTTAATCTCTATTGGCGCTATCGCCGCTGGTGGTTTGGGGCAAAGGCCTTTTATTGCCAGAAGTGTTATTGACGAGAGAGAAAATATAGCTCGGCTTAATGAGCCTCAGGAGCTTATCAATTTTTCCGAACTTGCTCCAATGATTCATGAGGTAAAAAAAGGGCTGGCCGACGCTGTTGTTAAATCTTATGGCACTGCCAATGTGTTAGTCGGTCTGCCAATGTCTGTTGCCGGCAAAACCGGCAGCGCTCAAATTGCCAACAACGCTCGTACCAATGCTTTTTTTGTCGGCTACGCTCCGAGTGAAGATCCAGAAATCGCTATTTTAATCTTGGTTGAAAATGCTAAAGAAGGCAGTGTTAACACTTTACCCATCGCTCACGATGTTCTTCAGTGGTATTATTGGAACCGCTTAACGATGCGAAAAATGCTAATTAATGCGAATGATGCAAATAAAAAATAAAATAATCTACCCTGATTTATCTTATAAAATAACAGGTATTTTGTTTCAAATTCATAAAGAATTGGGAAGGTTTTGCAAGGAAAGACAATATAGTGATATTTTTGAAACTAATCTTATAAAGCACGGTATTATGTATGAAAAAGAAAAACTTTTAAATCCATACAATAAAGCGGATTTTATTATAGAGAATAAAATAGTCGTAGAGCTTAAAGTGGTTCCCTTTATTACAAAAAACGATTACTATCAAATAATGAGATATTTAAAAAGCGCTGGCTTAAAGCTTGGTTTATTGGTGAATTTAAGATCTCGCTATCTTAAACCAAAAAGAATTTTAAACAGTGACGTCTGAAATTCGCATTATTCGCATGTTTTTGTGTTTTATTGGCATCGTTTATGAAACTTATTGTAGCTAATTGGAAAATGAATCCCGTCTCGGTTGATGAAGCTATAGAATTAGCGAAAGCGACCGATAGGGAAAATGTGGTTATTTGCCCGCCCTTTGTTTTTATTGAGGAGGTGGCAAAAGTTGTTAATAAGGGAAAATTAGGGGCGCAAGATTTGTTTTGGGCTCCGCCAACTGGCGGAGCAGCTGGCGGGGTTGTTACAGGAGAGGTTTCTGCCCAAGAGTTAAAAAACATCGGCACCGAATATGTAATTATTGGCCACTCTGAACGGCGGCAGAAACTTGGTGAAACCAATCAAATAGTGGCTAAAAAATTTGCTGCCGCTATTGACAAGGAGCTAATCCCTATTCTTTGTGTGGGAGAAACTTTAGAGCAAAAAAAATCCAGCGAAAAAGAAGAGGTGATTAAGGAAGAAATCATTTCTGCTTTTCAAAATTTAAAAATTAAAAATTGGAAATTGAAGATTTTTATTGCTTATGAGCCGATTTGGGCTATTAGCACTAATAAAAATGCCAAGCCTGACAAGCCAGAAAATACCTTAGAAACAATCTCTTTTATTAAAGAGATTTTGCGCGATTTAGATAAAAATTTATCGCGGTTCACTCATTTTCTTTATGGCGGATCAGTGAATTCTAAAAATGCCGGCGAATTTTTAAAATATGAAGAAATAGAAGGGGCTTTAATTGGAGGCGCCAGCCTTATCGCCGAGGAGTTTAATAAGATTGTGGATATCGCTAGTTGACTTTAGTGTAATTAGTTGCTACTCTTAAAACAGAATGAGTGTGATTTCGTTCGCCAACCGGCGGACGGGAACCACAACTATATGTTGGTAAATCTGTCGCTTCGGCGACAGATTTGCTTTTTAGTCGGGTTTTTTTCATAATTAAACCGGAGCCGTGGCAGAGCACTCATTTAAAACATATAGAATTGGAGGTCACCACCGCGGTTCCACTCAGCATCCGTTCGGGTTCTGAGTACTGAACATTAATTTAGATTTATGTTTAGTATTTAGAAACTGAAATGTTCCAACAAAACATCTCTCTCTCCCTCTACAGTAATTATAAAATAGGCGGGTCAGCCCGCTATTTTTTTCAGTCGGATAATTTGAAAAAAATTATTAAAGCAGTTGAGACGGCCCGCAGAGAGAAGTTACCAATATTTATTTTAGGCGGCGGCACCAATCTGCTCTTTAGCGATGAAGGATTTTCCGGCTTAATGATTAAACCGGTCATAACTTCGTTAAAAATCTCCGGCAATTTAATAACTGTCGGCTCCGGTTTTTCTATGGAAAATTTATTGGAAGTCGTTTCCCAAGAAAGTCTAGCTGGCTTGGAATGGGCTGGAGGATTGCCCGGCCTTGTTGGCGGCGCCATCAGGGGCAACGCCGGCGCTTTTAAAGGGGAAATAAAAGACAATCTGGTTGAGGCAGTCAGTTTAGATATATCTGGAAAGTATTCCAAAATTATAAAAAGAAACAATGAGCAGTGCCGTTTTGGCTATCGTGACAGCGTTTTTAAATCTGGCTCAAATGCCGGTAAAGAAATTATCTTGGAGGCAACTTTTTCTTTGAGGCCTGGCAATAAAAAATCCATCCAACAGGCCATTGAGGAAAATATAGCCTGGCGTCAAAATCGCCAGCCCCTAGAATACCCAAACATTGGCAGTATTTTCAAAAACGTTGACTGGCAGCTGGTGCCTAAAAAAATACAGGCTTTGGAGGAATTTAGCCGCCATCTTAAAACCGATCCCTTTCCAGTTTTACCGGCGGCCACTCTCATAGATAGAGCCGGCCTTAAAGGCGTTAGCTTTGGCGGGGCGACGATTTCTCAAAAGCATCCTAATTTTATTGTTAATACTCTTGGCGCTTCTTCGGATGATGTTAAAACCTTGATTAAATTGGTTAAGGCGGTGGTTTACAAAAAATTTGGTATAAAGCTGGAAGAAGAGATAATATTTGTATAAAAAACCCTCCGCCTGTGGCGGAGGGTTTGGATTCGCGTCTCATGGCGACGGCGGCAGTTGGCTGGAACAGCAGGCGCCGAGGAAGCAGATCAGGCCCGTCGTTACCAAGAAGAAGACGCACAGTCCTTCTAGCCGCTCCTCGTTCTTGGGGCTGACAAACGGCTTAATCAGATTGATTAGGCAGAACAGCCCGAAGCCGGTTACTGCGATTCCAAAGAGCACCGGCATCCATTGGATAGCAGAGAATTGTTCCATGTCCTTTCTCCTAAATCAAAGGGCAAAAACCAATCAAATTTCTCCTGTAATTATAGCAAATTTAAACAAGTTTGTCAAGTTGAAAAACATCTGCTATCATATGGCTATGTTAAAAGGCATTTTCGGGCTATTTTCTCCAGAAAAAAAGCTTAAAAAAACAGTTGATGAAATAAGCCGGTTGGAGGCGGAAATAACCAATCTCTCTGACAGCCAGCTTAAAGAAGAAAGTGTCAAGCTCAAGGAGCGGGCGCGAAAAGGGGAAAATTTGGACAACTTATTGCCTCACGCTTTTGCCTTAGTGCGGGAAGCGGCTAAAAGAACTCTTGGCCAGAGGCATTTTGACGTCCAGTTGATGGGCGGCATTGTCTTGCACCAAGGCGGCATTGCCGAAATGGTTACCGGTGAAGGCAAGACCTTAGCCGCCACCGCTCCAGTTTATCTCAATGCCCTTACCGGTAACGGAGTCCACATTATTACAGTCAATGAGTACTTGGCTAAAAGAGACACGGTTTGGATGGGGCAGATTTATCATGCCCTTGGTCTGTCAATTGGCTGTCTGGCTCATGAGATGGCTTATGTTTATGATCCGGATTACAAAGTTAAAGATGGCGAGCGTTCTCCAGCCGACAAAGAGCGGGATACGGTTGGCAGTTTTTTAATAAAAGAGGAATTTCTTCGCCCAGTTTCTAGAAAGGAAGCTTACCAAGCAGATATCACTTACGGCACCAACCATGAATATGGCTTTGATTATTTGCGCGATAACTTAGCCGGTGGCGTTGAGGGGCAAGTTCAACGAGGTTTTAATTATGCTGTTATTGATGAAGTGGACAGCATTCTTATTGACGAAGCGCGCACGCCTTTGATTATTTCCGCTCCCGATGAGGAGTCCAGCGGCTATTACAAAACTTTTGCCCGCATCGTTGCCGGCCTGCAAAAAGACACCGATTATTTAGTTGATGAAAAATTAAAATCGGTAACGATTACCCAGCAGGGCATAGACAAAGTGGAACAAAGATTAGGCATTAAAAATTTGTACCACCCCGACAACCTGCGTCTTAACCACTATCTTGAAGAGACTCTCAAGGCCTATGGCCTGTTTAAATTGGACAAGGATTACGTGGTCAAATCCGTCCCATCTGGCGGAGGGGAGATTATTATCGTTGACCAATTTACCGGCCGGTTAATGCATGGCCGCCGATATTCCGCCGGGCTGCACCAAGCCATAGAAGCCAAAGAAGGCGTCAGAGTGCAAAATGAATCTCGCACTTACGCCCAGATTACCATCCAAAATTATTTTCGCCTCTACAAAAAACTAGCCGGCATGACTGGCACCGCCCAGACATCGGCCGAGGAGTTTTCTAAAGTTTATGGTTTGGAGGTGGTCTCCATTCCCACCAACAAACCGCTTATCAGAAAAGAATTGGATGATGTGATTTACAAAACCAGAGAAGCTAAATATAAAGCTCTCATCAAAGAAGTTCAAGAGGTCAGCGGCGCGGGCCGGCCGGTGCTGGTGGGCACCGTTTCCATTGAAAACAATGAAGAACTTTCCCAGATGTTTAATCTTGCTGGCGTTAAACATGAGGTTTTAAACGCCAAAAACCATGAACGTGAGGGCGCCATTATTGCCCAAGCTGGCCGCGCCGGCGCGGTAACTGTCGCCACCAACATGGCCGGCCGCGGTGTGGATATTATTTTAGGAGGCAACCCTCCAGACCCTAATGAAGCTAAAAAAATAAAAGAGCTGGGCGGCCTTCAGGTTATTGCTACCGAGCGCCACGAAGCTCGGCGTATAGACAACCAGTTGCGTGGTCGCGCCGGCCGACAGGGCGATCCGGGTTCGTCCCGTTTTTATCTTTCTTTAGATGATGATATTTTGAGAATTTTTGGCGGTGACAGAATCAAAAGATTGATGGAGTCTTTCAAACTGCCGGAAGATATGCCCATCAGCGCTAAATTGGTTGGCAAGGCGGTGGGTCAGGCGCAAGGAAAAATAGAGGGCATGAATTTTGATGCCCGCAAGCATCTTCTAGAGTATGATGATGTGCTTAATAAACAGCGGCTGGTAATTTATAAAAAAAGGCAGGAGCTTTTAGAGAAAAACATCCCTCGGCAGGTGCTGGGAGTACTGGACTCATTTTGGATGAATCATTTAGAAAATATTGAGGCGCTGATGGACGCTGTCCGTATTCGGGCTTATGGCCAGCACGATCCGCTTGTTGAGTTTAGGCGCGAAGCGCACATTCTTTATCAGGAGATGATGAAAAATTTTGAGGCATGGATGGAGGAAAATAAAGAAAAGATAAGCGATGCTAATGCACAAATAAATGCGAATGATGCAAATGAGAAAATCGGCGAGCACCAGTATCCGCTACAACTTTCTCCCGATCAAGTTCAAAAGGTAGGCCGTAACGACCCCTGTCCCTGCGGGTCTGGAAAGAAATATAAAAAGTGTCATGGGGCGTGAGCACGATATGAAAGTAATAAAACAAACAACATACGAGTCCTGTTTGGCATCAACTTTGCTAATGTTGGTCGGTGAATCATGGAGTAGAAAAAAGGAAATAGAAATCTGGAAACATGGTTGGGAATTTAACTATCTGATTGGCCAGTTAAACCATGCCGCGAAGAAATATGAGAAAAACCTTCAAGTGTATATCGAAAATCGATATTACTTTGAAAAGTTGCGGAAAGAAAAGAGCCAAAAGGTAGAATTAGTAAATGCAAGGATAAGTATGGGACTGATAAGAAAGTTGTTGGAAAATGGCTCTGTTGTTGTATATTTAGACAATTATTACCTTCAGAAAGTAGTTCATGCACCGCACTTTGTGTTAGCGGAAAGACGTATGGACGATATTATAGAAATAGCGGACCCATATAACGGTAAAAGGAAAAAGATTTCAGGTGAGATTATTAAAAAAGCTATTATCGACTTGAGAAATCACTTGAAATACAGCCCAGTATTAATCCGTGTGGGATAGTTAATAAGCTACAGAGGTGTCATGGGAAATGAGAAATTGACACCAAGTTCATCTAAAGATAAACT
>CAYJWP010000012.1:0-12677 GCA_964373915.1 uncultured Candidatus Saccharibacteria bacterium
CCACTGCACAGCAGTGGAATTTCCAAATTCCAATTTCCAAATTCCAATTCAGGTGTTCGCCTAAGGCGAACGGATTTTAAAATAATCTTCCTTAATTGGTCATTGGTTACTGGTCACTGGTCATTCCAGTGCTATGCACTGGTGACAGAGGTTTACTCTGCCCCGTTTTCGGATTCGGAAATCTCCGGATCAAAGGTTGCTAAGCGCCTCCCCGAAGCTTATCGCAGCCACGCCACGTCCTTCATCGCCATTTTGTGCCAAGGCATCCTCCATATGCTCTTAATACGATTCCACTAAATTGACCATTTAGATGCTGATCATCTAAATGATTGCTAAATTATCAAACAACTCTCCAGCGGAAGAAAAAACCGCGTCTCCGCGGCTTTCTGCTAGTAGTTAAGCTGATTAAGCTAAACAGCCAGTTTATTGCCGCGATTATTTGGTTTAAAAATATTCATTACTATCTATAAGTAAGTATATATAGATAAAAGAAAGAGTCAAGAACTAAAACCGGTCGCCTTGGGCGACCGGTTTTTTCGTTGCAACGTTTAATTATAAAGAAGCCTATTGGCGATGTTCCCACTCCTGGCGCATCTTCCGCAGAAGAAGAGAAGCCTCTTCCTTGCCACCCAAACCAAAGGCTAAACCGCCGGCCAAAGCCAGCATCACGATAAAGCCAGTAATCAGAGTGTTGATAATGTCTGTCGCAACGCCTAACTGGGAGACGGCGGTTAACAAACCAAAAATCATCACCGCCCACCAAGTAACACTGCCTAAAAAGTTGGCATAGTGCATTTTGGCGGATTTGACCGAGCTGACAACCAGCTTCTTAAGAAATCCGGCAACAACCACTGCCGCCAGCAGTATTAAGAAAGCAACGATAACCTGCGGGATGTAGAGCAAAACCTCGCTCAAAAATACCGACAAAGTGTAGAATCCGAGAATATCGGAAGCCGCCAGCACGAAAACGACCACCATAAACCAGTAGACAACTTTACCCAAGAAGTGACCAGCGTCGAGCTCTATATTGGCTCGGTGGAGATAAGTCTCCACTCCCAGTTTGCGAAGCAGATGATCTACCTTAAGGTAATAAACTACCCGCTCCACTATCTTGTCCAAACCGGCAGCCACTATTAAACCCACTATTAAAACAACGATGGCTCCGATCATGTTAGGCAAAAAACCCATCACCTGCAGCCAAAGGCTTTGCAGAGACTGGTTGATTACGTCTAACCATAATTGAACTGTCATAGGCGTTTTAGAACTGTTATTTGTTCGACTGTTTTTACATTGTTGATTATACCATCTGGCAACTTGACAGAGATGTGGATAACTATTCTTCCAAATCCGGCTTTAATTCCAAAGCCTTCTGTAAATTGTCTTGAGCTTGCTGGCGCTGTGTTTCTATTTGCTCTGGATTGGCGCCGCTGTTTTGCAAACGCTCGGCAAATTTTAATTGGGCGCGGCCAAGACTAAAATAAGCCGTTGGGCCGTTGGGTTCCAGCGCAATCGCCTTTTGATAAGCGGAGAAAGAATTTTCCGCCGCGCCGTCAACAAGCAGAATAAGATTTTCGTAAACCCTGCCAAGGTTAAGCCAATTCTGGCTACTGACGACGTTAACCTCGGTCGCTTTTTTCGCCGCTAGCACTCCATTGTTAATCATTGCCACAAACTCATCCTGATTATCAGTCAGAGAATTAGCGCGGATTAAATGTAAATTAGAGACGGCTCTTAGGTACATGTCATTATCGGGATCGCGGTCTAAGGCTTTATTTAAATATGATAAAGTTTGGCTAATATTTTCTGGTTTAATAGAAACAGAAACTCCTTTGGCAAAATAAACCGCTCCGAAATAATGAGAAACTTGCGGATAAATTAACCAAACGCAGAGGACAATCAAAACGAGAGCGCCTAATAGAAAATAAATATTTTTATTAAAGCTGATAGTTTTAAATTCCGGTTCGATTAGTAATCCCGCCAAAACAAAAAGAGTAAAATAAAGAACAAAATTTTGCGGGTAGAAAAAAGTATTAAAAAATATAAACAGAAAACCAAAGGCGGACGCTATAATGACGGAATTCTGTTTTTTTATCGGTTTTAAAAATAGTTTAAGAATGCGGATTAAAATTAAGATTATAAAAACCGCCCAGAGCAAGGTGCCCGCCACACCCCAATTAACCAGATGAGTCAGCCATGAATTAGTCCCCTGATCAAAACCAAAACTCCAAAAAGGAGTGAGATTAAAAGTTTTATCTTTGGCTAGATTGTGCTGATAAAGAAAAGTTGTCGGGCCGGAGCCAAAAATAAAATTTTTAACCCCTTGGCTGAATGTCTGCTCAACGACTTGGCGGCTACCCGCCAGACTAAACGTTATTTCCGGAGGCAAGTTGAAAGCCGGAATTTTAAGATTGATAACATTAAAACGAACCAAAGTTCCCGCTAGAGAAATTATAAAAACAGCGGCTATAGCAATGACGGCCGCTTGGTTAATTGGGAATTTATCTCGAGCAATTAATATTAAAAAAATCGCGGACAGCAAAACCGAAGCCGCCAACGCCGGCCAAAAACCTATAAGAAAAACTGATGAGAATAAAATGATAGAAAATAAAGTAAAAAAAATTGACCTGAATTTATTTTTTTTGAAAAAATCTGCCCGCAGATAAAGAAGGAGCAGTAGAACGAAAAAGGCCGTTCCCAAAAAAACCGATAAAGCATTAGTGGTGCCGATAGTGTTAAAAGAAGGGTTTTGAGTAAAAGACCAGGGAAGAAGCCAGATTCTGAATATTTGAAATAAACCGAACAGCAGAGCAAAAAAAGCGGAAAAAATAAAAAGGGAAAGGGTTGTTTGTTTGTTCTTATCCGAAGAAAACACGGTAGCTAAAAGAAAAAGCAATGCCCCGAAGGCTAAAATATTAAATAGGGTATCCGCCTCTCCGCCGCTAATGCCGAAAAAACCGTTTCTTGTGGAACCGGAAAGCCAAGCGCTTAAAAAAACAAAAAGCAGCAGAGTTGAGAGAATGTAGTAAACCGGACTTTGGCTGTAAGAAATTTTTCCCTTAAGCAAACCGCCGCTAATCCAAAAAATCAAAGACAGAAAAACTGCTAAGAAAAAAAACAACTGCCTGTTCAAAGACAAAGGAAAAGCCGTTAGAGGCAGAAAAAAAAGAGGGGTTAAAAAAACGGCGATGATTAAAAAAAATCTGGTCATCTAATGGCTATGTAATAGTAGACTACTGAAGATTGATTCGTTGAAGAGTTACCGCTGCCGCCAACCCTAAATCCATTGTCATTAATGTTAAGAAAAGTTTGACCGATCACTAACTCATCTTTACCTATTTCTATTTGGAAAAAACTTTTATTAGCGGGCATACCGTCCCACTTTTCAAATTTAAAGAAAGTTTTCGAACTATTAGGATTATAACCAATAATCCTTACATAATTAGGACGAAATCCCAAGTTAATTAATCTATCAGACTGGCCATTGCCAAGGTAGGTACCTGCCGTATTATAAAATTCTGTACCACCGGCAATCGGCACTCCATTAATTCTATAGACCCCGGTGATGTTGAGATCACCAACAACATCAAGCTTGTAAAAGGGAGCTTCGTTATTGATGCCTACATTGCCAGCGCTATTAATGCTAATGGGGCTAGTGCCGGCGGTTCCTAATTTAACATTTAGCTGAGCTAAAAAATTATCAAAATTTCTAGCCAGCACAAAATTATCTCTAGTGAACGAGTAAAAATAGAAAACCGACATCGTAGCAAGAAATCCTATTAAAAAACTTTTGGTGTTGTTGTTCATTGCTTTTATTTAAGAAGCGCCGGCTGTAGCGCCATAACAGCAAAAATATTGATGGAAGTTATCGACGTTTTCTTGAATAACAAAATTTGAAACGCAAGAACCAGTAGTAGAATTGCCCATCAAAACTCTGTTGTTAGATAAAACATTTCCTATCCATTTTTGAAAGATTTGAGACATCGTTTTAGCCCTAAAATTACAGGCGGTGATTAGATCACTATAAGTGCATACCCTACCGCCTTTAACGGAACAACCGATGCTGGCATTAAAAAAATTAGCTATTGAATTAGCAGAGTTGTCTATGCAAAGCCCATTAACCACCAAAGTTTCTCCTGTGCGACAGGCGGATTGGGTGATATGGCCGGCGACCTCTAATTTTGAAGAGGGAGTTATTGTTCCTACGCCAACATTTCCAGATATATCTATATTAAGAGGGCTTGGGTAAAACACTCCCACCTTAGTGCTAACCTGAGCAAGAAAATTCTGAAAATTAGCTCCTAAAATCAAAGGTTTGCCTGAGGTTAAAAAGAGGCCTAGGGCGATTGTAACAGAAAAGCCCAGAAGGAAATTTTTAAAATTTTGAATATTATTCATTATCTAAAAATTAAGGCTGGATAGCGGTAACGCTTACTTTAATGTTACCGAAAGGTGGGCTGCCGAAAAGGCCAATACCGCCGATTGATGGAGAGGAATTAAGATTAACTTTCACCCGTCCGCCAGCGGGAATGGATGTGGCAACCAGGGGAGTGGCCGCAACATTAAAGAACTTGCCCCTGACATCAGAAGAAATTATCCCATAACTGACAAATATAGGAGCCGCGGCGCTGAAAGGAGCGCTGGAAGTAGCGTTAGAAAGAGTGGCGGAACTAGAACCGAAAACAACCGGCGCTGCCCCCACAAGATTAACGTCCATAAACTCAGTGTTGTCATTGTTGACATTAAAACTTACCTCAAAAGTGGCTATTTTTGTGGCACTGCCGCTAATCGGCGGATCATTCCAAGAAAGAACTCCGCCGGCATTACTGGTAAGAATCTTGCCCGCTGGCGCGGCGGTCGGCCAAGTATAATTAACGCCATTAAAAGCAGTAACGCCGCTGATATTAAGAGAAGCGGCCGCAAGGCCTCCAGCCACAACCAACGAATCATCTGTTTTAAGAACGTTGGCAGCGGAACGATAAAGATTGGTGTCCGCATCAATAGAACCAACTCCCCCGAAAAGCAGAGCATTGGCGCCTTCCAATCTTAGAGAGCCGGCCACATCTAATTTAAAGTCGGGAGAAATGGTGCCGATGCCTATGTTGTCGGAAATGGTTGTTAATCTGATAACCGAACCATCGTCCGTCCAGCCGCTATCTATGGAGACCGGTAATGACTGCCAAGTAGCTAGACCAAAGGCATCAGAGGTTAATACTTTGCCTGCGCCGGGCAAACCGCCGGTGATTTTTACCTGTCCAGCCACCTCTAATTTAGCCCCCGGCGTCGTAGTGCCGATTCCAACATTGTCCAAATCGCTACCGAGATGAACCACTCCTCCGTCATCAACCCAACCATTGGGAGCGCTACCGGAAAGCGTCTGCCAAGAGAGAACTCCTCCAGTACCAGCGGTCAACACTTGGCCAAGTATTGGAGCGACACTAGGGAAGACATATGACTGGCCATTAATAGAAAGATTGCCAACTAGGGTGGTGTCACCAACAACATGAAGCTTGGTAGAAGGAGTAGCTGTGCCGATGCCAACATTGTCGGCAACTGAAGTCAATCTAACTATTGTGCCGTCATCAGACCAGCCCCCTCCGCCTCCCCCTCCAGCGATGGGAATGCCATTGACTAAATACTGACCGGTAATATCCACATTACCATTCACTAAAAAGTTGCTGTCGGTTTTAAGGGTGCCGATGGCAGAGCGATATAGTTTGGTATCAGTGCCAAAAGAAATGCCCCCACGGGGAGTGGTGCTGGCAAAAAAAGTTAAGCGGGACCAATTATTTATTGTTGAAAGATCATCATCAAAACCAATGCCTATGTAGCCCTCTTTACTAATTGCCAAATGAGTGGTGTCTTGCCCCAAACGATTCTTAAAACGAAACTGATATTCGCCGGTATCTGCTCCGCTAGCAGCCATAATCCATTGAAAAGGACCAAAACCAGAACTATTGTCCGCGTCAGATTTCATTATGACGTGAGCATAGTGGTTTGATTCTAACTGAAACCTCCCATCATTTCCAAAAACATGCATGCCCTCGGATGGAGCCACTATACCAACGCCTAGTCTACCAGTCGCTAGGTCAACGGTGGCTGGCCCTCTAACAGTAAAGCCTCCACTAACTTCAAGATCTCCTTTCGTTCCTTTATCAATAATCTTCACTAAAGGATTGTTTCCCACTAAATCCAGCGGGCTAGTAGCGTCATAAAAAGTAAATACTCCATCGTTGCCGCCGCCAAAAACAATACCGGGAGTGGTAGAGCTGAAAGCGATTTTATCAGTAGCTATATCTACAGACGCCGGACCGAATTTTGCCACGCCTTCCACTACCAGATTTTTAGCAAAGGCAATATTTGTTGAGGCGGCTTCGGTGGTAATAGCACCCAAATTAAGATTAGTGTTAGGAAGACTGACCGCCTGTTCACTTAACTTTTCTTTTCCCTTTTCAATATTCTCTTTAAAATCAGAGATTTCTTTAGATTGAGCGACCGGCGCTTGCACCGCCGGTTGGACGGCTAAAGCATTATTAATTGCGACTTGAGGGATAAATTTTTCCGCCCCGCCGACTCTGACCTCGGGATAGCGAAGATAATTATTGATGGTGGTGGCATCATCATTAACCACCCGCAAGCAATAACTCTTCTTTTCATCGTTGTTAACCACTAAAGGAAAATCCCACATGCCGCTCTCGCTAACGGGAATATTATCGGCACTATTAGTAAAACTGTTAACCTCGATATAAACCTGCGTCACCGCTTTTTTGCCCAGATAAGTGGGATCATCTCTGCTCGGTTTTAAATTAGCATCTAAAGGAACTTTGTTATTGTCGTAAAAACGAACGGGACCGGAACTACCTAAAACGTCTTTGTAGGCGGAGGCGGAAGTCTGTGAGCAGCTGCCAGAGCGCTCCGCCACTTGCAGTTTAAATCTTTTGCCGTCGCTGATTTTCAACTCCTGGCCTTCAATATAAAGAAGGAGGCGCAGACGAAAGGGCACCCCTTGCCTAATATCTATATAATCGTCGTTAATATTGGATAGAGGCGGCCCCACTTCTACCGAATTATCGTTATCAAAAAAACGGAAAGCGGCTTGCTCTATTTGCCGAGCCGGCAAAGAGGCGCCGGCATTTTTTAGATAATCAGGAATAGTGTAATGAACCGTCAGCTGAATGTGATCCACTGAGGAGACCGTGGCTACTCCATCGTCTCTGTCAATTTCAACTTGTATGCCAAAGTTTGAATGCTCAATATCCGATACCGTCCATGATGCCCCCCACAAATCGGTAGCGGACCCTAAAGAGTAAATAACGTCAGAGGTCGTGAAATTACCGCTGGTCTTGCCTGTCCCCACCCCTGACCCTGCTTGCAAAAGCTTAGCGAAGCTAATATGATCGCCATTGCACGCGCCGCATTTAGCCTCAACCGAAGCTATAATGCCGTCAATAGAGGCATCGGGAGGAAGGTCAAAGCCAAAATTGGTGGCTTTCAGATTGTGACTTTCCGTTCCTCCAGAACCTGAGTAACTATTGGTAGCGTATTGATCATCGCTGGTTTGAGCGTTTGAAGCATTTGTCCAAGCGATAAACTGACCGCTATTCAGGGAATCAACAACACTGCCGGGACTCTTCTGCCTAGATTCGGTGGTGGGATCAATAACATAAGGATAGGGTAAATCGGAGGCATTATAATCATAAAAAAAGATATTGTTTGGTAATTGCTTAACCAAAATTGGAACATCAAGCCGATTGTTTTCACCGTCAGCTATATGGGGAGCAGAAAGATTGAAAACCGCCTCCTGATTGGCATTGACAAAATTTAAAAGATTACCATCTCTAGTGAGAGATAAATTTTTTGATGAGGTCAATCTGAAAGACAAATCGGGCAAAGGACTATCGTTCATCACCCAAATTTCTTCTTTGACTCTATTGCCTTCAACTTTCCAACGCATAAAAACATTGTCAGTAAAGTAATACGCGATAGAGCTATCATTTTCTATAAACCCTTGAGCGGGAGCATTGAAAGTAGCAGTAAAACTATAATCGCCTTGACTGAAGGTATAACTGGGACGATTAAGGTCAAAATAAACTTTTACTCCTCTCGCTAAACGATCAAAAATAAAATAATCTCCCTCTTGGCGGCCAGATTTTTTAATAGGGACAAAATTGCCCTTTTCGTCTTTGGTAAAAATATCCACACCGTTAGAGATTGAAACAAATTTGCCCAAAGCCGTCTGAAAAGTGATCGCTTTTTCCGTGCGGCGATCTACAACCTCTTGAGCGTCTGCAGGAAGATCAAAGTCGGCGGGATTTAATTTTTCAATATTTTCTAATTTAGCAGTTGTTTCCGGGATATTTTTTGTTGAGTAAATATTCCCTGAAAACAAAACCAAGGCGACTAAAAAGACCACAGCAAAAACAGCGGTAAACAATTTTCCTTGCGAAAAATTCATTCTGCTTATATTGTAGCATTTTTATAAAAACAAGCTGTGTGGAAAACATCACTCGGTGGACTTGGCGAGAATCGAACTCGCGTCTCCGCAATGCGAATGCGGCGTATTACCACTATACTACAAGCCCTATCAATTCCTCTTTACATCTTATAATATAAAACAAGCATTTTGACAAAGATATCAATAAAGGAGGTGCGCGGTGAAGAAAAAGCTTATCTGGCTGGCGCTGTTTGCGGCGACAATCGCCTTTATACTAGTTTTTTTCAAAGAAACAGAGGCAAGAATAATAGTTTCGTCCATATTTTTTATGGTGGCTGTCCATGAATCAGGCCATCTGGGCATGGCTAAATATCTTGGCTACAAAACAGGAGGATTTTATCTCCTTCCCGGTTTGGGGGGCGTGGCCCTGCTTGAAGAAATGCCGGAGAAAAGGTGGCATGACTTTTTGATTTTTTACGCCGGGCCAGCTGTTGGTTTTTTAGAAACAGTTTTATTAATAGCTATAAATTACCTCTTGCAAATCCAATTACTTTGGATAATGGCAGTGCTTTGGGCTGTGATTAATATCTTTAACATGCTAGTCGCCCTCCCCTTGGACGGTGGAAAAATAATGTGGGCGATTTTTGGCAAAAAAGACGAGAGTTACTTTAAAAGTCTGCTTTATTACCTGTGTACTTTCGCCTCGCTTCTAGCAATTCTATTCTTAATCGATATTTTCTGGTTTGTTCTGATTTTGATTTTGGGCACGTCAGAGAGATATTCTATTATTAAGGCGTCATCTTTTAAAATACCGATGACTTCCAATCAAAAGGTAACAGCTTTGGGATTTTACCTGACACTGGTTGGCGGTCTCTGTCTGCTCGTTTTTGTGTCATTTAATTTTTTGAATAGTACCCCTTAAAAGGGGTATTTTAATAAAACTAATAAAACATAAACCGCCATGGCGGCAAGCACCGAACCGGGAATAGTCAAAATCCACGTCCAGATAATATTTTTCACCAGCCCCCATCTCACTCCATTAAATCTTTCTATCGTGCCCGCTCCCATAATGGCGCCGGTAATGGCATGGGTGGTGCTGATGGGTATGCCTAAGTAGGTAGCGCCCGCGATGACAATTCCAGAACCAGTTTCAGCGGCAAAGCCGTGCACGGACCTCAATTTAACCAGCTTCATACCGACAGTTTTAATCACCCGCTTGCCGCCAAAATAGGTGCCAACCCCCATAAAAAATCCTGAGCCTAAAACCACCCAAAACGGCACTTCAAATTCCGCTATAAATCCCCCAGCCAACAAAGCGGCAGTAATTACACCCATGGCATTTTGAGTATCATTCATGCCATGAGTTAAAGCCATGAAAGATGCGGAGAGAAGCTGAAGTTTACCAAAACCCCTTTGTATTTTGGAAGAATGTCCGCGCCAAGGCATCCAGTAAATTATTACCAATAAGACGGCTGCTACCAAAAAACCAGCTATGGGTGAAAAGACTATGCCCTTAATAATTTTACTTATACCCTCTATTTTTATAACACTCAAACCGTGAGGTATAATCACCGAGCCGATAATTCCTCCCACCAGAGCATGAGTAACGCTGACCGGCATTCCCACTTTGGTAGAAATCGCCACCCACAATACCGCTCCCAACAGCGCCGCGATGAGAATAGTGCTATTAAAAAACTGCGGATCAACTATTCCTTTGCCGATAGTTTTCGCCACGCGGGTGGTAATAAAAGCGCCGGCAGTATTTAGTGCCGCGGCCAGCAGGAGCGCTTTGGTCGGAGATAGAACGCGGGTGGAGACGGTGGTGGCAATAGCATTAGCGGCATCGTTAGCGCCATTATAAAAATCATAAAGCCAAGCGACGATGACTATTATTACCAACCCAGATAATCCCAGCGCCATGGCATTTTAAGTGTTTTTTATAATTATCGCTTCAATGACATTGGCCACATCCTCCGCCCGATCCAACGACTTCTCAAAAGACTCAAAAATATCCTTCCATTTAAGAATGTTTTTTACATCATTTTCATTTCTAAATAGATTCTCCAAAGCGATTTTAAGCAACCTGTCCCCCTCTGCCTCTAAAGCATTGATTTCGATGTTGTGATTAATGATGTGTTTAGTGTTTTTAAGATTACGCAATTCCTGAACCGCTTCAGATATCTCCTTGGTAGCTTTGTAAATACAAAAACAGAAGTCCGGCAAGGGGTCGCGAGATTCTTTTATGTCATAAATTAATATATTACTGACAGCGTTTTCAGCATGGTCGATAACGTCATCAATGCGCGTCGCCAGCAGGTGCAAATCTTCCCTGTCAATCGGAGTGACAAATGATTTGTTAATCTCATCAATGATAATATGAGTAATTACATCGGCTTCTTCTTCCAACCGCCTCATTCGGTCGACATGTTCGGCTATTTTATTAGGAAAAGAACTGGGGATGCGCGATAGCTCCCAGCCGACCTCAACTAATTTTCCGTTAAGCTTTTGAAAATAATCAAATATACTGCTCTTTGGTTTTAGAAAAGATAAATCCATAAAATAAATTTTGATTGGTCGGAGCGCCGGGAATCGAACCCGGACTACAGACTCCCGAAGCCTGCGTACTACCACTATACTACGCTCCGAAAAAAATCATTTTATATAAAATTTCTTCTTAATCTCACTTTCCCGCCCACCTTCAAACTCTTCTTTTTTCTTTTTGGCAGACTCTGATAATTTTTTCAACTCGCCTTCTGAAAGACTATTTAGTTCTTTAATTTTGTCGGTTAAATATTTTTTAGTATTTCTTTTAGGATCATCAAGGACACCTTCTAAAAGCGCCGATAAAATCCAGCCGATTTTCGGTCCGGGCTTGAGCTTGCCCAGCTTCATGACATCATTGCCGTCTAACTTGAGCATGCTTGAATTAATCGGATCCTGTTTAACTTTATCCACCATAAAAAGCAGATGGCGTAATTTGTAAGGAACCGCCTTAGGAACACCGGAACCAATTCGATCCGCCTCTCTGACCTTAATCAAGTCGTCAATATTTTCAAGGCCAACTTTTCTGACAAATCTTCTCACTCCCGCCTCACTGACCTCGCCTACATTATAGTAAAAAAGATGGTGCCGAACCAGATGAGCCACCTGTTCAACTATTTTTTTGGAAAAACGCAAGCTATCCAAAGCCCGCAGAGCCATCTTCTCTCCCACAACTTCATGATTGTAAAAAGTGCTGTCCGCTCCCTCCCCTCTTTTGGTGCGCGGCTTAGCCACATCATGAAGCAAAGAGGCCAAGCGAACCACCAGAGAGTAATCTTTTTTGGCCGCGTAATCAAGCGCGCGAACATTATGCTCAAAAACCTCAAAGATATGATGTTTATTTTGGCCAACACCGACGCCCTCCAGCAACTCCGGCATAACATATTTAAGTAAGCCAAGCTCCTTCAATTCTATAATCCCTTTAGCCGCATTTCCGGACATAATTAGTTTTACAAATTCGTCCCTGATTCTTTCTTTGGCAATCAACTCCAATGAACCGGCCTGCTTTTTTATAGCTTTAGCTGTTTCTTCCTCTATTTCGAATCCTAATTCCGCCGCTAAACGAACCGCCCTCATTAAACGAAGTGCGTCTTCGTTAAAACGGTCTTCGGCGTCGTCTACGGTGCGAATAATTTTATTTTTAAGATCTTTTTGGCCGCCATATGGATCAATTAAGTTTTCTAGTTTTAGAGCCATCGCATTGATTGTAAAATCTCTCCTCGCCAAATCATCTTCTATTTTTTTAGAAAATTTAATCTCATCTGGATGTCTCTTGTCGGTATACTTTCCCTCTTTTCTATAAGTGGTGATTTCCACTAATTTTAACTCCGGTTCCGAAGAATCAGTTTTAACGCCTACGGTGCCAAAAGTATTTTCATAAACGCTATCGGCAAAAATTTTCTGAACTTCTTCCGGATTAGCATCGGTGGCAATATCCCAATCCTTGGGCTTGCGGCTAAGTAAAAGATCGCGGACGCAACCGCCTACCAAGAAACTTTCATGACCCGCTTTTGTTAATTTATTAGAAATGTTTTTTACTTCTTTGGGAACACTAATCATTTATGAGTAATAATTGCATTTTCCTGCTAAAAAAGCTATAATTCATCTGATATTATTTAGAGCGAAGGAGAGCGCCTGTAGTGAAATGGATATCACGCGACGCTTCGGACGTCGTATTCCGGGTTCGAGTCCTGGCAGGCGCACC
>CAYJWP010000013.1:0-8727 GCA_964373915.1 uncultured Candidatus Saccharibacteria bacterium
AGAGATTTATTGAAATTGGGGTGGCGGAACAGAATCAGGCGGCAGTGGCCGCCGGTCTTGGCATATCAGGTAAAATACCATTCATTTCTTCTTACGCCACTTTTTCTCCGGGAAGAAATTGGGAGCAGATTAGAACGACCATCGCTTATAATGACTCTAATGTAAAAATCGCCGGTTCTCATACTGGCGTTTCGGTGGGGCCGGACGGCGCCACCCATCAGGCGACCGAGGACATCGCTATTATGAGAGTGATGCCCAATCTGAGAGTTTTTGCGCCCTGCGACGCTATTGAGGCGAAAAAAGCGACCGTCGCGGCGGCTAAGCTTTGGGGGCCTTGTTATTTGCGTTACGCGCGGGAAAAAAGCCCCGTTTTCACCACGGAGGACACGCCTTTTAGTCCCGGCCAAGCGGAGATATTTTGGAACTCTGACAGACCGGAAGCGGCCATAATCGCCTGCGGGCCCTTAGTTTATAATGCTTTGCTGGCGGCGCGGGAGTTGAAAAAAGAGCATGTGGAGGTTGTGGTCGTTAATTGCCATACTATTAAACCGATGGACGAAAAAACGATTTTAGAAGTGGCTAAAAAATCTGGAGCGGTGGTGACAGTTGAGGAGCATCAGGTTGCGGGCGGTCTGGGCGGAGCGGTGGCGGAACTGCTGGCTAAAAAAATGCCCTTGCCGATGGAGTTTGTCGGTATGAAAGACACTTTTGGCGAAAGCGGTCCGCCTGAAGAATTGATTAGAAAATATGGGATGGATGAGAAGGCGATTATAGAAGCAGTTAAAAAGGTGGTAAAAAAGAAAATTTAGATTATAATTATTGTTCAATGAAGTATGACTTTGTGGCTATCGGCGATACTGCGACGGATGCTTTTATTCGTCTGGAAAAAGCCTCGGTGTATTGTGATTTGAGCAGGGAGCGGTGCCAAATTTGCATGAATTTTGCCGACAAGATTCCCTATGAGAGCGTGACTACTGTGCCGGCGGTGGGCAACAGCGCCAATGCGGCGGTGGCGGCGGCGCGATTAGGCTTAAAAAGCGCTTTAGTAAGCAATGTCGGAGATGATTTTTGGGGCGAGCAGTGTTTGAAAACTTTCAAGAAAGAAAAGGTAGAGACGAAATATATTAAGATAAACAAAAAGGAAAAAACCAACTACCATTTTGTCTTGTGGTATGAAAATGAGAGGACTATTTTAATAAAGCATCAGCCGTTTAAATATCATCTGCCGGCTATCGGCGTCCCCTCTTGGCTTTATTTTTCTTCTATTGGAGAAAAGGGAAAGGGTTTTCATAAAATAGTTGAGAGTTATTTAAAGAAGCATCCGACGGTTAAACTGGCTTTCCAGCCGGGAACTTTTCAGATAAAAATGGGTAAAAAGTTCCTTGCCGGAGTTTATAAAAAGACCGAGGCGTTTTTTTGTAATAAAGAAGAAGCGGAGAGGATTTTGGAAGCGCCCAGATCGGATATCAGGCAATTACTTAAAGGCATTAATAAATTAGGGCCGAAAATAGTGGTGATTACTGACGGAACGAAGGGCGCTTACGCCTACAGCGATGGGCATGAAGGCGAGCAAATGTGGAGTATGCGCATTTATCCCGATCCTAAACCGCCCCTTGAAAGAACGGGCGCCGGTGATGCTTTTTCCTCTACTTTTACGGTGGCTCTGGCTTTAGGTAAATCTGTTCCTGAGGCCTTGCGATGGGCGCCAATCAGTCCCATGTCAGTAGTGCAACAGGTGGGCGCGCAAGCTGGCTTGCCGACTCGCAATGAGTTGGAGGGCTATCTGAAAAAGGCGCCAAAAGATTACGTAGCTAAGAAGTTTTTTTAATATTTTAATGAAAAATTTATTACAGGCAATTAAAGAGGCGGAGAAGAAGGAGGTGGCGATTGGGCATTTTAATTTTGCCGAGGTGAGCGTTTTGAGGGCGATGGCGGCGGCGGCTGCTAAATTAGGCGTGCCGGTGATTGCTGGAACATCCGAGGGGGAAAGGGATTTCTTAGGGGTAAAGCAGGCGGTGGCATTAGTTAGGAGTTTGCGAGCGGAAGGAGTGCCGATTTTTATTAACGCCGACCATACCAAGAGCTTTAAGTGGGCTAAGGAGGCCGTTGATGCCGGTTATGACGCTATATTGTTTGATGGCGGCAGTTTATCTTTTGAGCAAAATGTTAAAGAGACCAGGAAGGTGGTGGAGTACGCTAAATTTAAAAATTCAGAAATTGTGGTGGAGGGTGAGCTGGGTTATATCGGCTCTTCGTCCAAAATTCTTCAGAAGATTCCCAAGGGCGCGGCGATAGAGGAGGCGCAATTAACCAAGGCCAAGGAGGCGGCGCAGTTTGTTAAAGAAACAGGCGTTGATCTTTTGGCGCCGGCGGTGGGCAACATCCATGGCATGCTGGCCAGCGGTAATGAGCCGAGATTGGACTTAAAGAGAATTAAAGCCATTAAAAAATCGGCCGGCATTCCTCTGGTTTTGCATGGAGCCTCTGGCAATAGCGATGAGGATCTTGTCGGGGCGGTGAAGGCCGGCATAAGCATTATTCATATCAGCACCGAGATTAGAGTGGCTTGGCGTAAGGCGCTGGATAATTTCCTTGCCGCCGACAAGAACGAACTGGCTCCTTATAAAATATTAAAAATTGCCCAGATAGCGGCAGAAGAGGTAGTGGAAAAGAAGCTCAAGGTTTTTACTATAAAATAAGTTAAAATTTAACGGTGACCAGAGAGGATCTTTATTTAATTCGTGGTTTTTTCGTGGGTTTTGGCGTAGCGCTGTTGGTGGTGTGGATAATTTTTTCTTACTGGTACGGGACCGGGGTGGAGATTGAGGCGGATGTGGAGCGCCGGCCGCCAGCTTTTACAATAATTGAGAAGGATAAAGGAATGACAGTTTATATTATAAATCATGACCAAGAGTATGCTGTGAGGGATAATGGTGGCAATCCGGTTGATTATGAAATAGTTATATCAAAGCTGATTGAAAGCGCGGAGAAAGCGAGAAAGCTTTCTTGTGATTTATTTGGCTGTTCCGTTGAAAGAAAACTTACTTTAAAAATTACCTACAATAAGGGTTTGGCCCGAGGGGCGACTACTTATAATTTTCCCAATCTTTTTGGCAATTATGACATTTTGATAGAGGGGCTGACTTTAAATGACATAGCGGCGGTTATGGAACATGAGATGGGCCATATTGTTTGTTATGAAGAATTATGCAAAGGCAAAAAGATACCGATTGGCGTTGATGAGGCGACCAACGGCTGGCTAATGGAGGGGGCTTTGATTAACGCGGCTTTAAAAACAGATGAGGTTCATTTTGGCGCCGAAAGATTGCTGACTTCAGCGGAATATCCCGGCGATAAAAGTTTTTTAATTTATCCGCCAAAGAAGGACAGCCCTCTTTATCCCAAATACCAAGAATTTTTGAGGCAGGCGAATTTGTTTAACAGCAATGCCGCTTCCCTGCTGATTTATCTTTTGTTGGAAGAGGGCGGTTTTGATAACTGGGTGACTTATTTAAGAGGCGGCGTGGCTTCCGATAAGGGATATACTAAAGAATTATTTGCTTCTATTTATAAAAATTACAGCTCTTTTACCGATCCCTTTTTTGAGATAGAAAAAAACTGGCGTTTGTGGCTGGCGTTGGGTTGGAAAAAAGAAGATTTGCAGGCGCGTCTGCAGGAAGTGATGGATAAGCGTTTGGGATTATTGTAAAATAAATAAAGATGAAAAGAGGCTTTTATAAGCCGCTCGTTTTATCACTAGGTCTAATTGCCGCTCTGTTTTTATTTTTTTATTACGGCGGCGGTTTTGTTTTTAGCCAATTTGAGGGGGCTAACGAGATGGCTGAGAGGATTTTTGAAGGAGGGATTTACCACCAAGAAAGGCGTGGTCTGGTTACTTTTGATTTATATCATGATGGCAGGATGTCTCGGGAAAGGATTAAAGAAATCTTGGACAGGGCGGAAAATTATCTGAAAGAGCTTTGTCCGATAGCGGCTTGCTCTTTGCAGCCGGTCAGAATTAGGATGGTTGCCATTACCGGCCATCCGTCATCCGGCGCCACCACTTACAGCTATGATATGCGGGCCAGAAGGTATTTTAGGGATGAGTATGGGGCGATTGTTTACACAATGAGGATGTTCGGCAGGACGATGGAGGACATCTTAGCCGAAGTGCTGCCCCACGAACTATTACATGTCGTTAACTCCCAGTTTGTTTGCGGCGTAGCTAATAATTTTATTCCTAGGGGGTTAGATGAAGCTCTGGCGACTTTAGTAGAGACTACTCAAGGCAGGCCGAATGCCGCTATTTTAATCATAGCCAATCCTCGTCCTTTGTCCCGTTTTTCCCTCAGTTATTTGCTGACTTTTGTGGGAGATTATCCTGAAAATCAGCGAGAAAATTTAAATTTGTATAGCAGCGCCGCTTCTTTAATGGCCTATCTGACTATAGAGCACGGCTATTCTAAATGGGTACAATATTTTCATTTATCCGCTCAAGCCGGATTTGACAGGCGGCGGTCAGAGGCTGTTTTTAGAGAGGTGTACGGCGTTTCCTTTGCGGAGATGGAGAGGGAGTGGAAGGACTGGGTAAATAGAGAGATTATTAATAGCCCTTTGTCCAGAGATGAACTGGTTCGCGATTTGACGCGGAAAATTGCTGATCGGCTGGCGGCCTACAAGAATCAGTTAAAAAGATGGTACAGCAGGTATAATCCGCCCATGATTGCTCCTAGGCCGCCATTTTTTGTCAATATTTATATGCGCAAAGATGATCCCGTAGGTAGACGGTTAATTCAAGAATTAGACCGCCGTTTTGGAGGTCGTTGGAGGCGGTATGTTGAGGAGCTGAAAGAGACTGATGATTCTATAAAAAATCCATTAGGAAGGGAGGTGAGTGGATATTTAATTGTTGACCGCAATGGCGTGTTTATGGAGATCAACGCTTTTTATGCCACTATTGATTATTTGGAAAGAGTGAATAGTGGGCAAAGAACAACTCGCTATCCGGGCGGTAATTTTAGAGAGATAAGAACTCACCGCCACTAAAGACCTTTTTAGATTTGAGTAAATTTACCCGTTGTGTTATAAATGACGGATTATGGCGGTAGAGCTTAAAGTTGCCAAGCGGAATTTTTTCGGCAAGAAAGCCGTGGTTTTGCGCCGCCAGAGATTGATTCCCGCCGAGCTTTATGGGCGAGGGATTGAAAACATCCATTTATCTGTCGCTGAAAAAGATTTAAAAAACGCGCTGAAAGAAGCCGGAGAAAATACGGTGGTTAACCTTAAAATTGATTTAGATGGCCAAGAGGAGGAGAGGCCGGTTTTGATTTATGATGTTGCCCGCCATCCGGTTTCTGACGAGATTGTGAATGTTGATTTTTATCAGGTGAGAATGGACGAAGCGGTGGAAACCGAGGTGCCGTTGGAGTTTATCGGCGAATCTTTGGCTGTTAAAGAAAAAGAAGCTGTGTTGGTCAAGGTTATGCAAGAAGTGGAGGTAGAGGCCTTGCCGGCCGACATCCCCCGTTCTATACAGGTGGATTTGAGCGGTTTGGTTGATATTAACCAAAGCATTTATATTAAGGATTTGAAAGTTTCGGAAAAGGTTAAAATTCTGGCCGATTTGGAAAGCGTAGTAGTGACGGTCAAGCCCAAAACAACAGAGGAGGAGGAGAAGGCCCTCCAGGAGGAGGGCGTTGATGTGAGCAAGATTGAGGTGGCGGGAGAAAAGAAGGAGGAAGAGGTGGTTGAGGGTGAGGCTGGGGAAAAACCTGAAGAAAAAATAGAAAAAGAGGAGAAGGAGGGCAAAGGTTAAGGTTACGGTTACGGTAACATCAGTGGTAATATTTGTTTAGAGCTTATTGATTTATATGATAAAACTTCTAGGCAACTTTTTAAGTTGGCTTTGGCTTGGGATACGTTCAAGCTTAGAAGCCGTAAAACTTAAACTTAAAACGATACGGGTAGCGCCAACCAAACCGTTTATCTTTTTACTTATTTTTATCGGTTTTTTGATTTTCTTAAAGTACGCTTTTGCGATAACGGAGCAGGAAAAAAAGATTTTAGAGGAGGAGCTGCGCAAGTTGGAGAAGCAGATTGTGGAAACGGAGGGCTTGATTGGCGAAGTTCGCCAAGAGAAAAAAACTCTTAGTAATGAGATAAGCCGTTTTAATAAGGAAATCACCAAAAAAAATCTGCAGATTAAAGCCATTAACCTTTCTATTAATAAACTGGAGGGGGAGATTGAGGAGAATGGGGGCGAGGTGGATTTGACGGAGAATAAACTTAGCCGGAATAAGCGGGCATTAAGGAATGCTTTACAGGGGATTTATGAGCAGGAGACGGAAACTTTGGTAGAAATTCTTCTTAAAAGTCCGAGCATCTCCCAGTTTTTTTCAGGAGTCAATGATTTATTGGCCGTGCAAGATAGTTTAAGGTCGTCTCTGGAAGAGGCAGTGATTTTACGCAACCAACTTTTAGATGAAAGGGAAAAGTTGGCTTTAAGTAAAGCTGACAAGGAGAGCCTGAAACTTTATCAAGATCAAGAAAAAAGAAACCTGCAATCTAAGCAGGAAGAAAAGAAGGAATTATTGGCTGTTACTGCTGGGAAGGAGTCCAAATATCAGGAGCTGCTGGAAATTTCCAAGCAAACCGCGGCGCAGATAAGAAACAGAATCTTTGAATTTTTGGGCGGGGGACAGCTGACTTTTGAGCAGGCCTATCAGTTGGCTAAGAGCGCTGGAGATTTGATCGGCGTCAGGCCGGCAATGATTTTAGCGGTGCTGGACAGAGAGTCTGCTCTAGGGGCAAATGTTGGGCGTTGTAATTATCAGACGGCAATGCATCCCAGTAGGGATATTCCTATTTTTCTTGAAATTACCAAATCATTGGGGATAGACCCAAATTCGGTTAATGTTTCCTGTCCGATTAGCGGTGATGGCGCTTATGGGGGAGCTATGGGCCCCTCTCAATTTATTCCTTCCACATGGAATATTTATCAAAATGATGTTGCCCGCCTGACCGGCTCTAATCCCCCATCCCCATGGAGGAATTTTGACGCTGTGGTGGGCACGGCTTTATATCTAAAGGACGCTCGCAATTCCAGCGCCTGCTTGGGTTATAGCAAAGAGATACCGGCGCAGGAGCAGATTTTATTGGATCGTTGCGCCGCCGCTCGTTATTACGCCGGTAGTCGATGGTATAGATACCGTTGGACTTACGGGGAGAGAGTTTTGGAAAAAGCTAGAAAATTTGATGAAGATATTGCGCAGATTATTTAATAATTATAATAGCCATCTTCAGGACTTTCTTTATTAATTGCCCCGTTTGCAATAATCAAGTGCGGCTCCGATGAGCCGCTATTTTTTTAAATAAAATATCCAGCTCGCCGTTAAGCACGCTTTCTACATTATGGACTTTAACGCCGAAGCGATGATCGGTAATTCTGTCGTCGGGGAAGTTGTAGGTGCGGATTTTTTCGGCGCGTTCGCCGGTGCCGATTTGTTCGCGGCGCAAGCCGCTGATTTTTGCCTGCTCTTCCAACTGTTTTTCCTCGTGAAGCTTGGCGCGTAAAACATCCATAGCGTGCTCCCTGTTTCTTTGCTGGGAGCGTTCTACTTGGGAGGAGACGACGATGCCGGTGGGTTTGTGGATAATGCGAACAGCCGTTTCTACCTTATTAACATTCTGACCGCCGGGTCCGGAGGAGCGGAAAAAAGATATTTCTATATCTTGAGGATTAATTTGCACCTCTGTCGGTTCTACTTGAGGGAGGACGGCCACGGAGGCGGTGGAGGTGTGGATGCGGCCGGATTTTTCTGTGGCCGGCACCCTCTGCACCCGGTGGACGCCGGATTCCCGCTTCAGACTCTCATACGCTTCATCTCCGGCGATTTCGGCCACAAGGCTTTTGTAGCCGTGCAGGGAGGTTTGATTAAAATCAAGGATAGCAAAACCCCAGCCGCGCTTTTGAGCGTAACGTTGGTACATTCGGACCAAATCGCCGGCAAAAATAGCCGCCTCGTCGCCTCCAGTGCCGGCGCGGATTTCTAGAACTAATTTTTTCATAATTTATTTACTGGCTTTCTAAGTTTTCTTTTTGGTTCCCTTTGCGGTTTTGGAGCGGGCGGTTTTGCTGGCGGCGGCTTTTTCGCGGCGTTTCTTGAATTTCTCAACTTTGCCGACAGTGTCTAAAACTTTTTCTTTGCCAGTATAAAAAGGATGGCATTTGTAGCAGATTTCAACTTTAAGCTCGGGCCTGGTGGAGCCTACAGTGAACTTATTGCCGCAGGCGCACTCTATTTTGGCGGTTGGGTAGTATAGAGGGTGAATGTCTTTCTTCATGTTTATAATTGACCTAATAGTATAGTAAATTTGATGTTTTGGCAAGAAGGTTGACAATCAGCTTTACTGGATTATAATGAAACTTGTGAATTAGAAGCTCTACATAAATGAAATAAAGAGCGTCTGCTCATCAGTCCGCTTAAGGTGGACGGGGGCGGGCGAATTTTTTTCAAGTAGACGGATTGCAGATTGAAAGAAAAATACGAGAATTACTAGATAAAATAAAAATTTTCTAGTTGTCCCAATATTTATTTCTTAGTTTTCAGTTTGAAGTTTTTGGTAATGAGAGTTTCTTAAAACCAAAAATCAGAGACTAAAAACTTAATTTCGAGGATTTGATCCTGGTCCAGGACGAACGCTGGCGGCGTGGATAAGGCATGCAAG
>CAYJWP010000014.1:0-6852 GCA_964373915.1 uncultured Candidatus Saccharibacteria bacterium
GGGTCAGCTATACCGCGGTGAATACGTTCTCAAGTCTTGTACTCACCGCCCGTCACATCAAGGGAGCTGGTAGTACCTGAAGTCCGCCTCTGGCGGATTAGGGTAAGATCAGTGACATGGATGAAGTCGTAACAAGGCACGCGTAGCGGAAGCTGTGCGTAGATCATTTAATTTAAAAAGAAATCCGCCACCTGGCGGAAGCGTTGGCCGATGAGCTTTAAGTCTCGGCTACTTATTGGGACAACTAGAGAATTTTTGTGAAAATCCGGCGAGCATTTATGCGCCTGCTTTTATTTTTACGTTTTAAGTTTTAATATTGAAACATATGGCAAAGAAGATTCTTCTTGTAGAAGATGACAACTTTCTGGCTACTTTACTGAACAATCGGCTGAAAAGCGAGGGATTTGAGATAGTGGTGGCTAAAAATGGCGACGAGGCGTTGGATTTTTTAAAAAAAGATAAGCTAGATTTGATTTTGATGGATATTATCTTGCCGGCAAAGTCCGGTTTTGAGGCGATGGAGGCGATTATGTCCAACCCCCAATACGGCAAGGCGCCGGTGATGATTATTTCCAATTTGGGGCAGGAGGCGGATATTAATCGAGGTAAAGAACTGGGGGCGGTGGAGTATTTTGTGAAGGCGCAGACGCCGATAGATACTTTGGTTCAGAAAATTAAAGATTTTTTAGCATAGGTTATCCACAGGCGGAGATTTTCAAAAGAGTTATACTAAAAAGTAGTCAACAAAATGGTCGAAATGAAATTATAAATCATTAAAGTCAAAATACATGAAAAGCACAGGTTTTACTCTGATTGAGTTGATAATCGTTATTGCTGTTATCGCTATTTTGGCGACGACCGTTATTTTGGTTATCAATCCGGTAAATATTTTAAGAGAAGCTCGCGACTCTCAAAGAATCGCTGACTTAGGCCAAATGAGTTCGGCTATGGGATTGTATTTGGCGACAGTAACCACTCCGGCTTTGGGAAGTTCAACTGCTTGCTATGTCTATCCTGCTGGCATTGCGGCTAATTGTGGACGTCATGCGGTAACAAGAGTGACTACAGCCGCTCAATCACAATCTGTTGACGGTACCGGCTGGATTCCAGTCAACCTGAACAACGTTTCCGGCGGTTCGCCTTTATCTGCTTGGCCGGTTGATCCGGTTAACACTGCCACTTTCTTTTACAGTTATGCCACTGACGGTCTTACTACTTATGAGTTTAACGTTGATATGGAAAGTGCTAGGTATGCTAGCGGTGGATCTGGTGATATTGAGGGAACAGATGGTGGAAGTAGCGCCACACTTTACGAAGTTGGTAATGATCCTGGATTAGATCTATAATTAGACTTAACGATTAGAAAAAAACAGTCGCGTGAGGCGACTGTTTTTTAGTAGTTAAAAAAATAAATAATTTGACGATCGTCAAATTATTTATTTTAATGTACCCATTTTGGTGACGGCAAAAAACTCCACATAGTCGGCTATTCTTAATTTCTTCAAATCTTTTATAAAATCTTTTGGTATTTTATTTTTACCCAACCAAACGCTTTTCTGCCGCATTTTATAACCTAAATTATTTAGTGTGTGGCGTACCCACTCTCTTTCTGGCCGGTATCTTTCCGGAATGTCATAAATAAAGACAATTAAATTATTACTGGCTTCCACAGGATATCTTTTATTTAAAATTATTTTCTTGCCTAATTTTTTTATCTTTTCTTTACCCTTTGGCGTTGTAAGCCATTTGTTATCATCTAAAACAATCAATCCATCTTTTTTTAGATGGGCGACAGAGCTTCTAAATCTTTGCCATTCCTCAACGTTTTCAATAAGTTCTCTGATAGCGCTTTTGTCGCCAATGTTGTTAATAAAATTCTTGTACGTCCTATCCATCATCTTGTAATTCAGTCCGGTGGAAATGGCGATAAATAACCCCAAAGTGTTTACTGTCGCATCTTCAATAACTTCTAGTATCTGTAAAATTTTCTCTCCTCTGATCAATTTTTCTTTTTTCTTATTGAACATGCGATAAATATTATAAATAATTTGACGATCGTCAAATTATTTATGGAAAGATTAAAAATCATGTTTGCTAAGCGCATGTTTATTAAACGCGCTTTTGCTAAGCGATAGTAGATTTGTTTTTTGTTAGGATTTAAGATAAAAGAATGTTTTGGATTAGTTTGGCTGTTTTGGTTGGGGTTTGGGTCTTTGGTTTTTGGCTGCGGTTTCGCGGCCCGTACCAGTTACCGTTCTGGGGCTACGGCCGTACGATAAATTTCCGATGGGTATTTGTGGCAGTGATTGCTGTGGTCGCTATTAACCTTTTCTATCTCACCCGCAGCCAGTTTTTTCTCTGGTATAATGATGAATTCAGCAAGTATTTGATTCCTCCTTACAGCGGCATAGGTTATTTTATTTTTTACACTTTTACCCGTTTTTGGGCTCCTTATGTGATTTCGTTAGCGGTGGCTTTGATTTTTTTATGGTTGGCCGGATATTTTAATAAGAGAAAAGATTACCGATTTTTCCAGCCGGAAGAGCCTTATTTTTTGGCGATTGCCATTTTTCTATCCGGTCATCCGGCGTGGGTTTTGTATTTGATTTTGGCGCTATCGGGGGGGTTGGCTTTTACGTTATTAGCAAGAGGGTCATGGTTACGCGGCTCGTATCGCAAGATGTTTGCGTTAAACGGCCACGCGACGAAGCCCTTAGACGATAGGGATATCGCGAACCCAAACTCAACCCGGATATCTTTCTATCATCTCTGGCTTCCGGCAGGCATAGCAACAGTTTTATTGAACCAGTGGTTTTTAAGGAGCTGGGAAGCCTATTCACAACTGTTACTTTAACAATTTTCAATTTGTAAGTTGTGGATGATTATCTTTTAAGACCTGGTATAATAAAATAATAAAGCGATGATAAAGACGCAAGGCCGCAACCAAAAGGAGTTCCTGCTTGTTTTTCTGGAGCTTGTTATAGTTCTCCTGCTCTTGATTAATTTTTTTGGGTTTGGCAGTGGGAGATTTATTTTTGCCGCCGAAGATGACGACGACGATGATTTTTTTAATAATCCTTTTATAACCCAGGCAGAGTGTTTTGAAATGGGCGATGATTGTCTTTTTGGTTCTAAAGGAGCTATTCCAGCTACTGGTTATAGAGGCGATTGGGATTGTAATGGTCCTCCAAGTTGCAAAAAATATGAAAGGTTTGATGGTCAAAAGGCTTGTTATAACGATCCCGCCTGCACGTACGATGATGATGGTGATTTCATAGCTAGAGTTAGAGTTAAAAAAGAAGCACCTGCTAAGGGAACTAAGGAGGCATTCAGCGGACCCAGCGCCCCTATTGGGGCGGCGTTGCAATCTCCCAATCTTCCCAGAAACCCTCTATCTAGCTCCGGTTTTCCTCCCACGGCCGCTTCTCCTTTTTCCGCTTCGCCTTTTGATGATGAGAAGGAGGAAGAAGGTGCTACCAGCCTTGTGTCTGAAAAAATATATGAATTTCTTTTGACAGAAAAAGATACTGTTGAGGTATACTGTCTTATTCCTAAATAAAAAATTAATCTATGAACAAAAAAACAAACAGCGGAATTATTCACTTTTTTGTTTTAATAGCGTTGTTTTTGCTGTCGGCATCATTACTGCTTCCGAATTTTTCTAATCAGAATCGAGTTCTTAGTGCTGGACCTCCTCCTGTAACTATAACTCATCTTGAAAATCTTGTAGGATTATTGGAGACGAACAGAGATACTAAAAAGCCATTAGCAGTTTTGCAATATAATACTGAAGTAATAAGAGATGCCGCAGAAGAACTATTAAAGCAACTTAACACCGGTTCAAAAGCACAAGTTACAGTAGAACGAAACCTAAGTTTTTCGAAAAAGATAATTAGAGTATTAAACAGTGCTCAAAGTATTTTAGCGCTAGAAAACAAGGGCGAAGCTTTTGCGTTGAGGATTGTAAAAGAACACGGTGTAGCAAAATATTTAGCATTAACAAAACCGCTGAGAACGGCCCGTTCAACAGCTAAAACTATTGCAAGATTATCAGACGCAGTATTAGGGGCTATATCATTCGGTTTGAAGTTTAGGATTACAAGTTGTCTTAAAACGGTTGCTGAAGGGGGTAAGGGAGGGCGAGCAGTTCAATCAAAATTAAAAGGGAAGGGAGGTTTCTTATCTGGGGTAGCCATAGGAGCAGTTGAACCCTTTTCGATTTACAGTTCAAGTCCTCAAAATAAAATTGCTACAAGTATCGTAGCACAATTGGGGCGGTGTGACGGTGGTTGGCTTATTGATTTTAACAAAGAATGGAAAACAGCAACGGATTCTGATGATAAAGGCGAAATGAAAAAAGTGATTAATTCAGTCTTAAATAATCTCGCAAGCAGACCCCAGTGCATACCCTTTTTTAATTTATTAGTCATAAATCCTTCCTTTATTGATGCTTTAGATGATCTCGACCTTGGTACTCCGCCAGACCCCATACCTCCTATTGAATAGTTTTATGCTAAAATCTACTTGTGCTTCGTATTCCCGATGACAAGCTGAAACAGCTACTGCTTAAAGACGGGGTGGTTTCAGAAAAAGATTTTATCAAGGCGGCGGCTGTTGCCCAAAGGATGGGGCAGAGCATCGCCGATGTTTTGATATCCAGAAACATCATCACCGCCGATTACTATACCAGCTTACTGGCTAATTTTTACGGTGTAGACAAAGCCAATCTTTTGGGGAGGAAAATTGACGACGCAACAGTCCATTTGCTAGCTGAAAACATCGCCAGAGAGAAGAGGGTGATAGTTTTCGGTAAAAAAGAAGACGGTGGTTTTCAGGTGGCGATGGAGGACCCAAGCAATTTGCAAACGATTGAATTCTTATCCAAGTATTTAAAGGGTAAGATAGAGCCTTTTTTGGCCTCTCGCGAGGATTTGAACCGAGGCTTTTCTTTTTATGGCCAGCAGTCGGCTAAAGATTTTAGGATAATAATTGAGGAAAACATTCAGGAATCGTTGAGGTCAAAGGTGGCCGGCTCCAAAAAAGCGGCGACCGAAGTGCCGATTGTAGCCATGGTGGACAATCTGGTCTCCTACGCTATTTCCTCCCGCGCTTCGGATATTCACATAGAGATACTTGAGGATAATATTCTTGTTCGTTACCGGATTGACGGCATTTTACATGAAATGGTGAGAATTCCTAAGGAGGTGCATCCGGCGATTGTGGCGCGCATTAAACTGCTTTCGGGATTAAAATTAGATGAACATTCCAAGCCGCAGGACGGCCGTTTTCGCTACAAAGTTGGCAAAGATTTAATGGATATTAGGGTGGCGATTATGCCGACATTTTATGGGGAGAAAGTGGAAATGCGCTTATTGTCAGCGACCGAAAGGCCAATGTCGTTGGAGGAGCTGGGGCTGTTGGAGGATCATATCGCCGTAATCAGGGATAATATTAAAAAAACCTATGGCATGATTTTAATGACTGGCCCTACCGGCAGCGGCAAAACGACGACGCTCTACTCTATTATGAATATTCTCAACCGGCCGGAGGTGAACATTGTGACGGTGGAGGATCCGATTGAGTACGATATGAAATATATCAATCAGACTCAGATTAATCAGGCGGCGGGCATTACTTTTGCCAGTGGTTTGAGAGAGATTGTCAGGCAGGACCCGAATATTATTATGGTGGGAGAGATTAGGGATGAAGAAACGGCGCGTATTTCGGTGCAGGCGGCTTTGACGGGCCACTTGGTGTTGTCTAGCTTGCACACTAACGACGCGCCGACAGCCGTGCCGAGATTGATAGATTTGGGTTTGCCTCCTTTTTTGGCGGCGGCTGTTTTGAATCTTGTGGAGGCCCAGCGTTTGGTGAGGAGAATATGCGTTGATTGCATAGTGTCTTTTAAACCAGATGAGATGCTGTTAGCGGCCATAAGAAAACAATTAACCGATCTCAAGATAGAAGGCGAAAAGAAACTACCCGCTATTTTTTATAAAGGAACCGGTTGCGCCGCCTGTAATAACACCGGCTATAAAGGCCGTATCGGCATTTTTGAAATTCTTAATGTTACCGAGGCTGTTAGGAAGTTGATAGTCAGCCCCGATTTTACCCTTGATGCTTTGAGAAATTTATCAAAGAAAGACAGCATGATAACTATGTTTGAGGATGGCTTAAGGAAGGCGGAGCGGGGCATGACCACTATTGAAGAAGTTATGCGTGTTATACGTGAATAAAGATGAGATTTAGATATCAAGCCACAAAAGAAGATGGCCGATTGGTGGAGGGCGAAATTGAGGCGGAAACCAGCGGTGAGGCGTTGGCTTTTTTAGCGTCTAGGGAGCTAAAGCCAGTTTCTATTTCCAGGACTAAGGGCGGCTTGCAGCTAAGAAGAGAGATTTACATTGGCCGGGCAATCAGCCAGATGGATGTTATTTTTTTGACTAAGCATTTGGCTCTGATGTTAAGGATGGGAACCGACCTTTTCCGAGCTTTAGATATTCTAATCAATGACGCTGAAAAGCCGGCATTAAAATCTTTATTGGGAGAAATCAAAACTACTTTAGAAAAAGGCCAGCCATTTTATGTGACTTTTTCTAAATATCCTAAATATTTTTCTCCGGTTTTTATTAATTTAGTGAAAGCGGGGGAAAAATCTGGAACTTTGGGGGAGACTTTTGATAATTTAAGCGTCACTCTTTCCAAGCAGGAAGATTTAAGGAGAAAAATAAGATCCGCTTTGATTTATCCTATTTTGCTCTTAATCGGCTCTTTTTTGATTTTAACTTTTCTGGTGACTTTTGCTTTGCCGAGAATCGCCGGCATTTTTCTTGAGGGCGGATTGGAAATTCC
>CAYJWP010000015.1:0-5540 GCA_964373915.1 uncultured Candidatus Saccharibacteria bacterium
ACAGAGGTGTCATGGGAAATGAGAAATTGACACCAAGTTCATCTAAAGATAAACTTCTAATATATGAAAAATACTATTATCGGCCTCAAGGAGCTTAGGGAAAATGTTGAGACTTATGTGAATCAAGTAAGGAAAGGCAAATCATTTATCGTTATGCGCCGTTCCAAACCGATTCTGAAAATTTCCTCTCCCAACGAAGAAGAACTCTGGGAAACTGTAATTGATTTTACTAAGATCAAAAAAGATGGCATATCAGCCAAAGATATACTGAAAGAACTTCGCGAACTAAATGCCCAATCTTAAAAAACTTCTTTCCGAGTTCAACGAACAGGAAAGAAAATTAATTGAGGGCCTAATTGAAGCCATTATCCTCTTTAAATGGGATGCTTTGGATGTTAAGAAATTAAGGGGTTATCAAAATGTATTTAGAGTTCGCAAAGGTAAAATAAGAATCATATTTATTAGAGACAAAAAAGACATTTTTATTCTTTCTATTGACCGTCGTAATGAGGGCGCTTATAAAATTTAGAAGTGTGCGGGGGCGTAGGGGTAAAAATAAAAAACCGCCGGGTTGATAGTGACCTGCGAATAGTCACCTTCCCGGCGGGCCATGAGGACGGATTCTAACCGCCCCTGCTTTGTCAATAGCTGAAAAAACGGCTTAATATAATGATATTAAAGCGCTATGGGCAATAAATAAAAAAAAGCCCCCTCCGAAGAGCGGGCTAGAATGTACAGCGTTGGAGACCGAGTCAGTCGCTGGCCAGCTTGGGCAACATAGAAGAATACAACTTAGTCAATCCAAGCAATGACGCAAAGTAACAATAGCCGTAAGACGAGTGGATGCTTGGCTAGAACTCTGCAGCCATTTTACATCGGCTTCCGGGTGCGATTTCAAGAAAAAGTTCACCTCCTTCTCCAATGATTCAATTGAATGGTTCATGGAATAAGAGGTGCTGCAAACTGAGGTATCAAACAAGACAGAAAAAATCTTTGCTTTCATTTTTCACCTCTGGCCCTTTCTTTGTGTTTCGTAGCGGTTACCCCGGTCATTCTTTCTCGGCTTTCCTGTGCCAATGTCTCTAGACTTTTACTGATAGCGCTAAGATCGCCCAACGCTATTGCCATAAACTTTATCCAAAAAAGCAAACCGCAGATTAACAACATATTAGCAACTAAGAAAGCTAACTGCACGGCTTTTTCCATCGTGGGCTCTTTTTAAGGACTAGCGGTCATATTGCCATAATTTAAAAAATATTGCAAAATAATGCCAGCACTTAGTAAAGGAGGAGCGATGCCCGTTAAAGAGGTAAAAGTTTTTCTTATCTGTCCAGTTGCTAAATGCGATCTGGAGTTAGAGAAAAGAATCGCTGATTATGTTAATCGCCTAGAGCAGATGGGCACTAAAGTTCATTGGCCCAAGAGAGATACCGAACAAAAAGATTCCAATGGCGGTTATGACATTTGCAAGACTAATTTTCAGGCTATTATGGCAACCGATGAAATCCACATTTGGTACTCTGAAGCCAGCGGCGGCTCAAAATTTGATATGGGGGGCGTCTTCATGCTCACCGAAATGCTCGGTTGGAAAAAAAGAGTGGTGATCGTCAACGAAAAAGAAATCCAAGACGATTCGCCTAAGAGCTTCTTTCAAGTTTTTCGGCGCATCAGTAATCGTTTTATCCGGTAAAGCCCCATGGGGCTTTTTTTATTTAATAATGAGGTATGACCAGGTTCTTGAGCCGCCATCTCTATCAGAGAGACTGGCGTTAAAAATTCGGATTCGGAGAAGCCCTGTAGATGTTATTTGAGCTGACTGGAGAACCAAACCTGTTTCTGAAGCTGTAGAGCCGAACAATTGGGGAGGAGTGAGAAAGACTTTATTGCTTGGCACTAGTCCGCTGATGAGCAAATCAACATCTATGGTTGCGGAAGTGCTGGCGCCGATAAGCGGCGGATCCACGGCAATTATTCCATGAAGAATGCCGGATGTGGGACTGCCGCCGCTACCGATAGTCACCGAGCCGCCGCTAGTTGCTAGAAAAGAACTACCGCTAACATTTAGAGTTCCCGAAAAATAACCATCACGCCAGCGTTGGGTGCTCTGGCCGACGTCAATGGATCCGGAAGCTCCGGGCAGAAGAGAGGTATCAAAAGTGGCGGCGATAGCTCTGCCAACTCCCAATACCAACTTGCGAGAAGTCTGTTGTTGGGGATTAGAGCTGTTATAGCTTAAAGAGAGGTCTATTTCTACAAGATCTCGCCCGGGATAATTAACAAATTTTACAAAAGTAAGATTGCCGGTCGTCACATTGTCATTAGTGAGGTCGGCTATCGTTTGGGCGGCGCCCCGTCCTTTTCTAACCTTAACAATCCCTCCCTCCTGATAGATGACAATCGGACTACTGCCATCGCTGTTGTTATTGTTTTCTTCTTTAGTTTTGATAACAAGATATTTGTGGGGCTGGCCTAAAGCGCTGTCAATTTCATCCCAATTATTGCCGACATCTATGCCATCAGTTGCACTTCTGACTACCACCGCGCTAGCGTTGCTAACCATCAACTGGATGCTTTGCATTACAAAATTAATTTGCGATGCAACTTCATTGCGTGCCACTTGGCTAATGTTGACTCTAGTGAAAGTAATAAGAATGCCAGAGAAGGCGATTGCCAGAATAGTAAAAATTCCTACATATAAAAGCAGTTCTACCAATGTAAAGCCAGAAATTTTTCTCATAAGATAATTATACAACAAAAACCCAAAAACAGCTGTTTAAAACCATCTCTCCCACATTGGTCCTGTCACTAACAATCAAAAAACCAACTCCTGCATCCCCCGAAAACACGCTATCAATTTCCCCAGCGTGGAAATTGCGCTTGCTCTCGGCCTCGCTCCCAGTCCGCCTTAGGCGGACTGGACCATGCCCGCTCGGCCTGCGAGACAGTTTTCTTAGGGATGACAGGAGTTGGTTTTTATCTATAAAACCAAATCAACTATCCCGTGCGGATCGATGAGTCGTTTCTCTAAACCGCTGTCTGGTCAAAAAATAATATCAACAGAGTTTTAGCCAATATCTTTATATCCAGCCAAAGCGATTGGTTTTTTAGATAATAGTCGTCCAGTTCCAGAGTTTTTTGAAAAGATAAGCTTGATGAGCCGCTAATCTGCGAAAGTCCGGTGGCGCCAGCTTTGGCCATAATCAGATGGCGGTGGCTCTCCGGGTATTGGGCGGTTTCGCTGGGTTTATAGGGGCGGGGACCGACTAAAGAAATTTCGCCCTTAATAACGTTTAGCAACTGGGGAAATTCATCAATCCTAAATTTTCTTAGCCATCTGCCGACCTTGGTAACGCGCGGGTCGTTGCTTATTTTAAAATATGGCCCGTCTTTCCTCTCGTTTAAATGCTGAAGCTGGGACTCCATAGCCAGGGCATTATCAGTCATCGTGCGGAATTTATAAATTTTAATAATTTTACCGGCGCTTAACCTTTCCAGTTTTACCAAGACCGGTCCGCGGCTTTCTAATTTTATAGCCAGAGCAATAAAAGGAACTAAAGGCATAATAGCCGTCAGTCCGCAAACCGACCCCGCAAAATCAATCAAGCGTTTCACCATAGCCTTTATAGAGTATAATAAATTAACTTCTATGAAAATTGCTTTAGCTTATGATTATCTAAACCAGTGGGGAGGGGGCGAGAGGGTGTTAAGAGAAATAGCGGGCATGTTTCCCGAGGCGCCTATTTATACCCTGTTTTATGGCGAGGAAAAAACCCGAAGAGCTTTTGCCGGCAGAAAAATAATAACCAGCTTTCTTGATTTTCCTTTGGTTAAAAAACGCCATCGGGCTTTTATACCTTTGATGCCTTTAGCTGCCGGCAGCATTAAAATCAGCTCCGATTATGACGCGGTTATTTCTGTTGGCGCCGCTTATGCCCACGGTATTTCCTATCAACCAAAGACACGCCATCTTCACTATTGCTTTACTCCTTTGCGCTACGCCTGGGAAGATGATTTTTTACCGCCCACACTTGCTTCTGTTAGGGCGTTTATTTATCCGGTTAAAAATTATCTAAAGCGTTGGGATTATCGTTCCGCTCAGAGGCCGGGGAAAATTATCACCATTTCTCATTTTATTGCCGACAAAATTAGCAAGTCATACGGCAGGGAGGCAGAAATTATTTATCCCCCTATAAATGAGAAGTTCTTTTTTGATGAAACTATTGTGCCGCAAGATTATTTTTTGGCGGTCGGGCGCTTGTTGCACTATAAAAAATTTGATTTTATCGTGGAGGTTTTCAACGAATTGCGCCTGCCTTTAAAAATTGTCGGCATTGGTCCTGAAATGAATCGCCTCCGCCGCCTTATCAAATCACCACTAATAGAGATGGTGGGATTTGTCGGCAGTGATGACGATTTAAGAAAAATTTATGCCGGAGCCCAAGCCTTTATTTTTCCGCAGGCGGAGGATTTTGGCTTAGTGGCGGCCGAGGCGCAGGCGTGCGGCACGCCAGTTATTGCTTTTGCCGCCGGCGGCGCTTTAGAAATAATTGAGAAAAACGTCTCCGGATTGTTTTTTAAATCGCAAACCAGAGAATCCTTAAAAGAAGCGGTAAATAATTTTTTATCCCGAAAATTTAACCCGAGAATTATTAGCCAATCAGCCGCAAGGTTTTCAACAGATAGATTTAAGGAAGAGTTTGACAAAAAGGCTATGAATTGGCTATATTCTTATGATAAATGACAACCGAGACTAATAACTTAGTGGAGCAGTTTTCTCCTGAAGAGGCGGCAATCATCGGTGAAATGGTTGATGCCGGAGTTCTTCACGGCCGCAAGCATTCCTGCATCAACCCTAAAATGGGCCGGTATATTTTAAGCACCAGAAGAGGGGTGGATATTTTTGATATTCAGCAAACCTGGCAATTATTGAACAAGGCTCTGGATTTTTTAAAGGCAACCATGGAAAAGGGCCTGCCTATTTTGGTGGTTGGCGCCAAGCCAGCCTCTCGTGGTTTAGTGGAAAGTTTTGCCAGGCGTTTTAATTTTCCTTTTGTTACCGAGCGCTGGCTGGGAGGCACTCTGACAAACTTTAAGACTATTTTTAAAAGAGTGGACTATTTCAAAAAATTGCGTTCTGAAAAAGAAGCTGGCGCTTTAGAAAAATACACTAAAAAAGAGCGGCTCATCATCGATCGCCGGCTGGAAAAAATGAAGAGGTTTTTCGGTGGCGTTGAAAATTTAAATCAATTGCCGGCCGTCTTGATAGTGGTGGATGTCAATGAGCATGGGACAGCTGTGAGGGAGGCTAATAAGTTGCATATTCCCGTGGTGGGTCTGGTCAATACCGATGGCAATCCCGACCAAATTAAATATGTTATTCCTTGCAACGACAACGCTCGGATGAGCATCTCCTGGATTCTGGGTAAAATCAGCGACGGTTTGTCAAAAGTTGTCATTAATAAAGAACAGGATAAAGAAAAAAATGTCAGCTGAAGCGGTTAAAAAATTAAGGGAGCTTACCGGCGCCGGAGTGGTTGATT